>NZ_VFTQ01000060.1:0-10955 GCF_006439475.1 Mesorhizobium sp. B2-8-9
GCGCAAAGAGGCTCACCGGCGACGCCTGGGAGAAGCGGCTAATTGCAGTGCGACGTGCAGTCGAAAATATCTGAGATACTGCACGTGCTTGGGTGGCCGAGGAACCTCGCTCGCGGCCCTCTCGGGCCTGCTGCAGATGCCCTATTGCAACGACTACGCGGGACGAGGGCCTTTCGATGAACCCGCGGGTCCCGATGCGAAGCTTCGGCCCGCTGGCGCGGCGTGGCGGTATGCGAGGACATCGGTGCGATATGTTCCGGAAACGCCCGGCCTGCGGATGGCACCCCGGGCACGGACCGCGGCAGCTTTTCCTTCTCGGGCTACTGTGAGCACCAGAGCGGCCACGTCGTCGTGCAGCTCGATCCGTATGCCGTCAGGCCTGCGGTCAGTGCACTCTCCCCGGCCGAAAAATTCGGCGCGTCCACTCGTAAGATTCTCCGCTCGTTGAATACAGCGATGCAGAAATCGACGCGCTGCTCGCAGCCGGCAATGCGTAGCTATCGCTGGTGAGTTCGCAGTATTGTGCCCGCGTAACCCCGGAGAAGTTACCATTCTCCATTAGCGCGGTAGAATCTGAATTCGAGATGGCTTCAATCTGCAAACAACATTTGAATTAGCGACGCTCGCAGAAATAGTGTGTTGGACCTCTAAGTAAGTCGTGAATTCGTTGCAAAACTTGCGACCTACTCGGATATTTAGGAGCAGCACAAAGGACCCCCTCCCTGTCTCTCACTGGTCGCCGAGCTATGGTCTCCGCTGCGGCCTCCGGTATTGGTCGTGTTATCGCCGAGGCACTTGCGAAAGCTGGGGCTCCGGTAGAGGTGTGCGATGTTGATCAACAGAAGATTGCAGAGATGAGCCACCGACATCCCGCCATTGGCGCGACACGTTGTGATCTTGCCGAAGCGACCGATACTGAGCGCTTCTTCGAAGCTGCAGCCGAGCGGATGGATGGGATCGACATTGGAAACCAACGTTGGCGGTCAATTTCACCAGCCATTTTTGCTTGCGACCAGGAACAGTTCGCGCTCGCCTCGCAGACCAAGGCCGAGGCGGTGCAGAAGGCTGGCAGTTCAAGGATGAGATCGTCGCCGTCACCATCAAGGGCAAGAAGGGCGACACGATCGTCGACCAGGACGAATATATCCTCATGGCGCCGTCATCGACGCCATGACTAACCTGAAGCCGGCTCTCGACAAGGACGGCACGGTGACGCGGCCAATGCGTCCGGCATCAATGACGGCGCCGGCGCGCTGCTGATGACCGAGGCAGAAGCCACCAGGCCGCGGCATCGCCCGGCTGGTCCGCATCGCTGCCGGGGCGACTGCCGGCGTCGATCCGGCGATAATGGGCCCCGGACCTATTCCCGCCTCGAGGCGGGCGCCGGAGAAGGCCGGCTGGTCGGTCAAGGACCTCGACCTCGTAGAGGCCACGAGGCTTTCGCCGCGCAGGCCCGCGCCGTCTACAAAAGCATGGCCTGGGATCCACAATCGTTAACGTTGATGGCAGCCATCGCCATCAGCCACTCGATTGGCGCCTCCGGTGCCCGCGTGTTCAACACGCTGTCTACGAAATGCGCCGGCGCGGCGCGAAAGAGGGCCTGGCGACGCTCTGCATCGGCGGGGGCATGGGCGTCTCTATGTGCGTGGAACGAATATCGCGGAGCCAAGCAAAAGCGATGCACCGCCAACTTCGCCTCTGTCATGTGTCGCTTGAGCTCTCTTTCGGCAGCAGCGACGTGCGAGTAGAGTGTGAGCACGCAATATCGGCGGCACTGTAATCTTCTAACATTACAAGAGATTGGGCAAATAGATGGATGCGACCTGTAAATTCGCAACAATGGTGACCGACGATCTTATTGACGGATATGGGCACATGAATATGGTGCACTATCTGGCAGCGTTCAGTAAAGCTGCGGATGTACGGCTCGACACTGCCATACGTCTAAATGCGAATGGTTCGATGCTCTCTGGCCTCGTCACCGCCGAGGCGCGGATCGCTTACAAGAAAGAAGCGATGCGCGGCGACAATTTGGTCCTTACTACTTGGATAGCCGACATAGACGAAAAGCGAGTCCATGTCGCGCAAACCATGGTACGTGCCGACGGAGCGTTACTGTCGACAGCTGAACAGCTTTTCCTGAATTTCAACCTGCTATCGCGGCGCGTGGAACCATTCCTGCCCGATGTGCTGGCCGACCTTAGAGGCGGTGTTGAGGCGGACAATGGTAAATTCGATCCGGGCATTGTCAGTCGCCGAATGGGCATATCGAGAATAGTATGAATTTACCTGACCTTCGTCAGTCCGTGTCGGTGGCAACTTCTGCGTGTACGTTAGGCGGCGGATTCTGGGTGTCCACCGTCCCGTTGGCAGGCGTGATGATGCCTCGAAGGCGCGTATCACCAGTGGAGGAGGGATCCACCGGAAAGTCTGAATAGCGGCTTGGTTGGGTAACTGGCCGGGACGAAGCCTCGTGACAAAGACCGCCCCGGGCGGTCGAGCAATCCAGCGTGCCGTAACGTGAGTAAAGCCTGAGCAGGCCTCGAAAGAGTCAATGCAGACTCCGACCCATCTCTCGCTCGGGGAAGGCTGTGCGGACAGGGAAGCAATCGACATAGGCACCTGTCCGGTCTGCCGGGTATTGGGCACGGCACGTTGGAAAGGTGATGCTGGTAATCGAAGGGAGGCCCGTTCGGCATGAGGGTGGCGGCCTCAACCTCCGGGCGGCGGTGCCGGCGGGAGTCGGAAACGGTCGTCCGGCCGTTGAAGCCGGGTAATGCCAGCGGAGCGAAGGACCCTGACTTCTGGTGTGCTTTCGAAGGTGGTGGGGAGGGGTGATTGGCGACAAGCATGGAAACGCCGAAATGACCAGGTATCTGCAGAGGAAGCTGTATCGTAAGGCGAAGGCGGAGCCCCTTTACCGCTTCTACGTGCTCTACGACAAGATCTGCCGTGAAGACATGCTGCGCCATGCCTATGCGCTTACCCGCGCCAATGCGGGTTCGCCGGGCGTGAACGGCGTGACCTTTGCGCAGATCGAGGCGGAGGGTGTAACAAGGGGCCGCGGCTAGAAGTGCGTGTTCGGCTGAACCAGCTTTTGCTCGGTTGGTCGACCTACTTCAGCTACGACACCCGAGCGCCGGCCTATGATGCCGTTGACCGGTAATGTGTATGACCGCGTGAGCAAGTGCCATCGGCATAAGCTGCAAGGGTGCGGCGCGAAACAGCTCTCGCGGACCACATCTCCGAGAAACTGGGCGTGGTGTGTCTTCGTCGGCAGCGCGTATCGCCGCCGTGGGCCTTACGATGAGGCCAGTGGGAAGCTGGATGCGGGAGATCCGATGTCCGGTTTGATGAGCAGCGACTGGAAACGGAGCGACGGTCCGGACTGCGGCACCGGCAAAAGGCGGTTGTGTGAGTTCCGCAAAATGAGGCGGCCATGAAGCTGGTCATGCGGCTTGACGCAGCGCGAGCTTCTTGTGCTCGCGCAGGTCGTCCATGTTGATGAAGCGGTTGGCCTCCATCCAGTTTTCGTTGGTCTCGACGGCCAGTGCCCTGACGAGGCGCAGGCAGCGCTGTGAGTTTGGAAAGATGCGTACGACATAGGTGCGCCGGCGGATTTCCTCATTGAGCCGTTCAAGCATGTTCGTGCTCTTGAGATGCTTGTGATGCTGGCGCGGCAGACAAAAGAAGGTCAGCGTGCGCTCGATGGTCTCCTCCACCCAGGTCGTCAGCCTTGGATAGCGGCCCGACCATTTGGACAGCCATGCGGCGAGATCGGCCTTGGCCTCGGCGAGATCGCGCCGGTCATAGAGCCAGCGCAACTCCTGCAGGCAATCGTCGCCATGCTTTCTCGGTAGGTGATCGAGCGCGTTCCTGAGGAAGTGCACGTAGCAGCGCTGCCAGGCGGCTTCCGGGATCACCTCGCCGATCGCGGCCACCAGGCCGGCATGATCGTCGGACACGACCAGCTCGAGCCCTTGAGGCCGCGCGCCTTCAGGGCGACGAGGAAATCCCTCCAGGCCGAGCGGCTCGCGATTGGCCATCTCGACGGCCAGGATCTGGCGCCGCCCATCCCAGTCGATGCCGACCGCGATCAGCACCGCCTGGCTCATGACGATGCCGGCTTCGCGTACCTTCTTGTAGCGAGCATCGAGGATGAGGTAGGCAAAAGGCTCTTGAAGCAGGCGCTCGGCAAACGCCTTCAAACTCTCGTCCAGGCGTTTGTTGATGGCCGAGATCGACGAGGCCGAGAAAGCATGGCCGCACAGCTCTTCTGTGATCGCCTTGACCTTCCGGGTCGAAACGCCCTGCACATACATCTCCGCAAGCGTGGCCACCAAGGCCCGCTCCGAACGCTGGTAACGCTCGAAAAGCTCGGTGGAGAAGCGGCCGGCCCGGTCCTGCGGAACCCGCAGCTCAAGCTTGCCGATGACAAGGGTACGGCCATAGAACCCGAGCGGCAGCCCAGCCGCTCCGGTGTGCGCTCGCTCTTCAAAGCACCCAGCGCCTCGTCCATCTCGGCCCCGAGCACCTCCTGCATCACGGCGCGGATCACCTCGTGCAATCCATCCGGGTTCGAAAGCAGAATGTCTTTGACGGCAGCGCTGGCGGTCTTACTTTCTGTCTTGGTCATGGTGGCGTTCCTTCCAGGGAATCGGTGACGTTGAACATCACCAGCCTTCCCTCTCTCAGCGAATTTGCAGAACCCTCAGCACACTACCCACAAGGCGAAAGCCGTCGGCCAACGGCAACTCCCCGGAACCCACCGCCACCGCGCCAGTCGTTGACTCCTCATTCGATTGTGGCGAAAGCTTCTATACCCTGCTGCGCTGGTATCGCGATGGGGTCATTGTCGAGCGCAACCTGCCGGTGCTCTCGACTTAGTCGACTGTGAACAATCTTGATCGCTAAGCGGCAAGCTGCTTCGGCCGGTTCAGGAACGCGGCGATCAAGAGCCACAAAAGTTGCTTCAGCCACCTGAGCAGGAGGGAGAAGTTGTAACCGGCTGCGGCCAGGATGGCGTTGATCGCATCGCCTTGGATGTGAGCGAGTTAATTGCGGCCATTCTGTGTTCGTTCTTGATGTGGCCAATCACCGGCTCGATCGCGGAGCGGCGGCGCATTTGGCGCTTGATGGCCGGTGTCACGCGGCGCTTTTGACCAGCGGTGAAGACCCTGAACTTATGACTTTGCGGCGCATTGTGGCCGCGATAGCCGGCGTCGGCGAGAACGCGGCTGATCTCGTTGCCGATGGTCTTTTCCATGTCAGGGATGATCGATGAGCGTGTGGCCGTCATAGGGATTGCCGGGCAGCGCTTTTGCATGTAGGGCGAACTGGCCACCCTTTGAGCGGTTCAGTGTGGTGGCCACCGGCACCTTCACCCGAACTCGTAGGGCGCGTGCGCCTTGCCCTTGCCGATGCATTCCACCTCGTGCGCATGCAGGCTGTAGATCTTGCGGCCGCGCTGGCGCTGCTCGAGAACGGTGGAGGCCTGGTAGAGCGACCATTTGAAAAGCGCGTCCAGCTTCGCGTCGCCGGCGATCTGACGGGAGATGTCGCGGACGGTGCGCCCCACATACGTCCTGAGCCTGCGCAGGGCCTTGTTGGCCCGCTTGAATTGCTTGGCGTGGGCGTAGCGCTGATACATGATCAGCGCCTGTTTGCCGACCCGGACATAGGACTGACGCAGGTCGAGCCGCGTCTTCTTCGCCAGCCGCACCAGCCGCTCGCGGGCCCGGTGGATGAGCTTGGCGTTGGTCGGGAACAGGCTGCACGGTCGTGTCCACGATCACTTGGCGCGTGTCGGTCGGCTTCATCGCCCTGTTCTTGACCGCAATGCTGAGGCTTTCTTGCAAGCGCGACGATCCGCTCCTCGCCCATGCGGCTGCGCCAGCGCGTCATCGACGAGCGGTCGAACGGCAGGTTGTGGCGGAAGAACTCCTCGCCGGACAGACACTGGAAATACAGGTTCTCGATCCAGCGGACGCACAGCGCCTCGTCCGACAGGTTGAAGGTGTGCTTGAGGATGGCGAGCCCCGCTATTAGCCGGGTCGGCATCGGCAGCATGCCGGGACCGTTCGAATAGACCGCACCGAAGCGCGCCTCTCTGCTCAAGGCGAGCGCGGAACAGATCCTGTTCTCCAGTCTCACGCCGCTCGCGTGGTCTGCCCATCGCCTAGCTCCGATTCACTGCGATGAAAGCGGCGAATCGCGCTTCGCCAGGCGGCGAAATCGCAAACTGGAATTGCAAGAAACTACCCACAAACTGGCCGTTACCTGCAATTCGGAAGCTGAAAAGTAGACTATTCCTATGCGATATCAGCGGCTTCGGTATTCTTCACGGCCGACGACTTACCTCGGGCACGCACACGTCACCGACACCTACTGGGATCTCACCGAAACGCCAGAGTTACTGCAGTGCGCCCTACTGCGAGTGGAGCCATCTGAGCGGGGAGACCGGGATGAAGAGCGCCAGCACATTTCCCACACTGCTGGAGAGGTTCTTCATGGACCGGCTCATGCGACAGTGACAGGTGAGTCCTCACACGCTTGTGAGCTATTCTGAGCAAGGCGTTGACGTTGCCTGATCTGGAGCCCCCCTTCCGCGTGCTCGCGATGCCGACCAAGCGCTATTTGCGGCGACCAATTGAGAGCACACCTCCAGGACATCTGAGCAGAACGCGCTTTTCAAATACATCGGGGCTCTAGCATATCCAGAACCGCATTTAGCTGTCCGGGAGTGAGTCTGCAAGCGATTAGTGGTATCGCAGGAGATAATCGCCCCCAAGTTGGTGTCCTCTCCAAACAAGCGCTTCGCTGCCGGGGCTGGCGACAAGCGATTTACTTAAACAAAACACTGCAACCGGTCAATTTCCTTCGCCGTTGTCGAATACTGCTTTCCGCATGACCTCATTCCGCCATGAGCAGTTCGTGGGTTGCCAACTGGTCTCGGTGGGGGGCATCTTTCGGTGTATCGCAAATGAACATCTCGAAACGCGATGGGATACCCACACATTTTATGTTGGTCGTGCCGCCGTGTGGCTCGATATCATCGGTAACATCATACCTAGCGTTAGATCTTGACACGCTTGGCATGACCACGGGTCATCTTGTTGTCCCCAAAGTCCCACTATGGGTCATCGAATGACAAGATATCGTGAGGTGTTCCCAATTTTGGACCGCCCGGCTGGAGGATTTCCGGGCTGCCAAGACGCTTCCAGCCATCTAACTTCCAGATGGGTCTGATATTGATTATATTCTTGCTACCTCATGGGCCGAGGGGCTTTGGTTAGCATATAGGCGACGGCATGGAGGAGTGAGCGCTCGCGGCTGCTTCAGCCATGGTGATTGGCTATAGCGGCCCGTCGCTTCTGTATGAGCGGTACCGCCGAGTCTCATGCATCATATCAACCTCAAAGGGGAATGTACTATGAATAAGATTGTGACAATTATCACAGCGGCATCATTGTCCATCGCGTCGGTCGTTTACAGTACCTCGGTGTATGCCGGAGAGGTGCTGCAGCGTGTTCTCAATACGAAGACGCTCAGGGTTGCGGTTGGCACTGATTGGGGAGCAATGTCTTCCCTGAATGCGAACCACGAATTAGAGGGCTATGACATCGACGTCGCCAAAGGCGTCGCTAAATCCCTTGGTGTTAACGTTGAATTTGTCACGCCGGGGTGGGACATCATAGCCGCAGGCAACTGGCAGGGCCGTTGGGATATTAGCATGGGTCAAATGACCCCTACTAAAACCAGAGCTGAAAAATTCGACTATTCCACCACTTACTTCTATGAAAAAGCGGCTGTCATTGTTCACAATGACAGTAAGGCGTCTACACTTTCCGATCTAAATGGAAAGATCGTCGGCGTTTCCGCTGGAACCCTGGCCGAGGACTATGTAAACCAAAACTTTAAGTGGGATTGGATTGGCGCTCGGCCCGAGGATTACAAATTCAAGGCCGGTGAAGTGAAGGTTTATACCTCAACGGGTGTTGCGTTGGATGATCTCCGGCTAGGCGATGGTACCCGTCTTCATGCAATTCTTACTGACGGAACTCTCGCGGAAAGAGCAATCAAATCTGGCTACCCCTTCAAGGTGCTTGGGAGTCTCTTTGCCACGCCTGCTGCCATCCCTATGATGAAAGGCGACAAGGAGTTCAGCGAGAAGGTCTCAGCCGCCCTAAAGAGCATGAAGGATGACGGCACGCTCTCGACTCTGTCGATCAAATGGTACGGGTCGGACCACTCTGTCGAGAATTAGCAAGTTGGTGAAAGTTACGCGGCTCGGGTCAGCCCGAGCCGCCTTGTTGGAGGATGTCCCATGCTTTACCAGGATACGGTGGAATCCGAGGTCCTTGTCCATAGACCGTGGTTTGTTGCCTCGATCTTTGGCGTCGTCTTCGCGATTTGTCTCATGTTCAACCTTGTGGGCACAACCTTCGGCGAGCTTATGCGGCCTGTCATCGGCGACCCTCTGCAGAGTGGCGTCTATGGGCGTTTCGCAATCGCTTTCGTGATTGGGGTCACGTTCTGCCTAAACATCGTGCTAATCGGTTTTGCCCCCTTGAAGGCCCAGATTGGCATTGTGTGGATCGAGCTGCTGACTCTCTTCCTGGCCTTCTTCAAAGCGTTCAACCTTAGTCTGCCCTTCATCTGGGAAAATCTGCCATACCTGATTACGCAGGGTGTGGTGACGACGATCTATGTTTCAGCAGTTTCACTTGTTTGCGCATCAGTCATCGCCATCATTGCAGCGATTGCTAAACTTTCAAGCAACGGCTTCGCCTACGCTATCGCCAGCTTCTACACATCCTTTTTTCGTGGCCTGCCGCTTCTCATACAGATTTACCTGATTTACCTCGGGCTGCCGCAGCTGGGCATTGTCATCAATGCCGTTCCTTCGGGGATATTGGCGCTGTCGCTTTGCGTCGGCGCATATATGACTGAAATTTTCCGCGCCGGTATCCAAAGCATCGATCGCGGCCAATGGGAAGCTTCACGATCCATTGGTTTCGGCTTCGGTCTAACCATGCGCAGGATCATCCTGCCTCAGGCGCTGCCTGTCATCATTCCTCCAATGGGAAACACGTTCATCTCAATGCTGAAAGACAGCTCGCTTGTCTCGGTCCTCGGAGTGTGGGAGCTAACGTTCCTTGCTCGCACCATCGGCCAGCCAACCTTCCATCACATGGAGATGCTGATAACAGCCGCAATGATTTATTGGATCATGTCTGCCTGCCTCGAAGTGGCTCAATCGCGACTCGAGCGTCACTATGCAAGGAGCAAAGCACGATGACTGCTGGCCTCAAAAGTCACTTGAAGGGCCTCGATAGCGGCGATTCCTCGCAAGCGATTGGCAATGTGCTGCGCGAATCACTTTCATCCCAGGAGTCATTCAGTCAGAAGCACGGGTCAATGAGTGCTGACATAATTATCGAAGCCACGAATGTCTCCAAATGGTACGGCACCTTCAGAGCATTAACTGATGTCAATCTAACCGTCCGCAAAGGCGAACGCATCGTCATCTGCGGTCCCTCCGGATCCGGGAAGTCGACGCTCATCCGCTGCTTCAACCGGCTCGAAGCGCATCAGAAGGGCGAGATCACCGTCAACGGGATCAGATTGCACAACAAAATGCGCAACGTGACCGAAGTTCGCAAGAATGTCGGGATGGTGTTCCAGCACTTCAATCTCTTCCCCCATATGACCGTGCTGATGAACTGCATGGCCGGTCCCATGTGGATCAAGGGCGTGCCCGAAGCCCAGGCCAAAAAGACCGCGCTGAAATTTCTGGAGCGGGTGCGAATTCCAGAACAGGCGAACAAATACCCGGTTCAGCTGTCCGGCGGACAGCAGCAGCGTGTTGCGATTGCCCGTTCGCTGTGCATGGAACCCGCGGTCATGCTGTTCGACGAACCGACGTCGGCGCTCGATCCGGAAATGGTCTCCGAAGTGCTGGACACTATGACCAGTTTGGCAAGCGACGGCATGACCATGGTCTGCGTCACCCACGAGATGGGGTTTGCTCGCGCCGTCGCAGACCGGGTAATATTTATGGATTGGGGCCAAATCGTTGAAGAGGGCAATCCCAACGACTTCTTCACCAACCCCCAGCACGAACGCACCAAGCTATTTCTTAGCCAGATCCTGAGACATTGAAGGGTCTCGGCTGACACTCGTTGGTCTTGGTGCCACAGCTAACTAGGTAGCGGCAAGGGCGATCAGCGTAAGCGCCAAGCTGACCCCATCTGGCGCGGCTTGAGGTGATGAGCGATAGATAGTGACACTGAATGAGCTGAGGAGCTTGCAATGTCAATTTCTATGTCTGCGCCTATGCCGGATGACAGAAGCTTCCATGTCCTTGAGGCGGTTGCGAGCCGGCTGGACGCAAGTCCGCGGCGGCGCTGGTCGGCGGAAGCGTACGCAACCGGTGAAGAACGCAGACGTGCGTATCCGGCGGCCATGAGGACCTTAGCACTGCGGTGCTGGCGTCAAGTTTTTGATGGGGAGATGCGATGATATTCTTCGAGGAGGAGTTTAACCTCCTCGATGCCTTCATCGGTGAAGGCTAAGATCCCGTCGTCATCGTTGGTGCCGTACACCCAGATGACGCCGTCCTCCGGCTCGAGACCGAGGGTCAGTTCGTGGATGAGCGCTTCGCTGACGCCGAGGTCGCTGGCGACAAGTTCGACGGTGTAGACGTGGTGCACCTTATTGCGCTGCATGTTCAGGCCGCCGCTGGTTGGGTCCGCAGTTTTGCGGATCTCCAATTCCACGGCAGCAAATCATCGATCCAATGTGCCGGATAGGCGGGCAGTCGGGCGAGGATGTCGGCGAGCCAGGCCTGAGGGTCGACGTCATTCAACTTAGCGCTTTATGCCGACCGCCGAACTATGCCGAGCCTCTTCCGATCATGGCGGTATGACGCGCTTTGCCTGCCATTTCGACCA
>NZ_VFTQ01000061.1:0-10044 GCF_006439475.1 Mesorhizobium sp. B2-8-9
TCTTGGACTTTGAGCACCGGCCTGTCGACATAGATGATTTCCTCCGGCGGCGGCGGCGGCACGTCGTAGACGATGACGGTGAAGCTCGTCGGTGGCTCGAGCTCGGCGTCGAAATGCTCCAGCCGGCGGCGCGCGTCCCAGGCATGCAGCCCGTGCGGATAACGCTCGAGGTAGGACCAATAAGCCTCCGGCGTATCCCGCAGCCATGTTTCGCGCCAGGTGATCGCCTCGCGCCGCGCAGCGATGATGGCGCGCACGCGCTTGGCCATCGGATCGTGCGGATAGGCGACGAGGAATTCCTCGTAGCCGCGCATGGTATCGCGGTCCAGAGCCGCGACATAGGCGTCGTGCGCATTGAACTCGCGGATTGGCCTGGTCCGGTTGGCCCGTTCTTCGGCCTCCGAAACCTTCGGCTGCGGCGCGTCCGGAGCGCGTTCGAAGAAGACGAAAGGCGCGCTGATCTTCGAGGCGTCCCACGGGACTTCGGCGCCTTGCGTCACCTCGTTGACGCGTAGCCGCGTGCGGTGGAAAACATCGTCAAGCGCTATGCCGCCTTCCCGCATCATCTCGGCGAGCGCCTGAGCATAGGCGCCGTATGGGCCCTTGCCTTCCGGCGCAACCGTTCCGGGCGCCGCGTTGAACGCAATCAGCATGTTGGGGTCGGGGTCGACCAGCGCGAGACCGCCGGCCAGCGGCTGGCTCATTTTCGGAAGGCCATTGGGCCGAGCCGCGTCGAGGACAACGATATTGACCTTCGCCGGCAATCCCGCCAGGGACCTGGTGATATCAGAGAGCCGCATGGCCTGCAGCGGCACGTCGGCCGGATTGGCGATCTGGGCGTCGACCGGCAAGAAATAGTTCTCACCTTCGAACTGCACGCCGCGGCCGGCGAGGTATACGAAAACGGTCGCGTCCGGACCGGCGGCGGAAACCTTTCCAAGGAAATCGCGCAACGCGCCGCGTAACGATTCCTGGTCGACATCGCGCGCGCCGACAACATCGAACCCTGCTGCCTGCAGGGTCTGGGCGATCAGGCCGGCGTCATTCGCGGAGGTGACCAGCGCATCCGACGGATAGGCGGCGTTGCCGATGACGAATGCGAGACGTTTCTGCTGTTGGGCGAGCGCGCCCGTCGTGGACGCGACGGCGAACGCCATGAGAACGACGACAAGGCCGATGACTTTCCGAAGCGAGCGCATTGCAATCCGCCATCCTTGTCCGCCATTTCGTCCAACGCGACAACGCCGGAGAGGCAGGAATGTTTCCCTAACCGCAGAATTAAGACCCTGCAAAAAGGCGGCTTTAGGGCGCAATTTCGTCGAAAGAACAGAGGCTTCACAGTTTTCACGCGAGCCTCCGGCCGCGAGCTACCGCCGCCGCTTCAGCTTCTCCAAAAGCGCGACGGCCTCGACATGCGCCGACCACAGGAACTGGTCGATCGGCGTGACGCTCTTCAGCGTGTAGCCGCCATCGATCAGGATGCGCAGATCGCGCGCGAGCGTCACCGGATTGCAGGACACCGCGGCGACCAGCGGCACGTCGGAACGGGCGATCTGCTTCGACTGGTCCTCGGCGCCGGCGCGCGGCGGATCGAAGACCAGTCCGTCGAAGGCGTTCAACTCCTTGAAGGTCAGCGGCCGGCGGAACAGGTCGCGGCGTTCGCTGGTCACCCGCTTCAGGCCGCTGGCAAAGCGGAAGGCGCGATCGAGCGCGGCAAGCGCCGGCGCATCGCCCTCGACGGCATGGACCTCGGATTGCGCGCCGAGCCTGAGCGCGAAGCTGCCGCAGCCGGCAAACAGGTCCGCGACCTTCCTGGCGCGCGACAGATGCTGGCCGACAAGGCTTGCCATCGCCTGCTCGGCGGCTTCCGTCGCCTGCAGGAAGGCGCCGGGCGGCACGGCGACCGCGACCGATCCGAACTGCACCACCGGCTTCTTCGGCTCGACGACGATCTCGCCGTCGACGGAAAGCCGCGCCAGGCCTTCGGCCATGACGAAATTCGACGCGATACGGCGCTGATAGTCGCCAAGCTTGCCGGCATCGTGCACAGCTATATCGAGGCCTGAAGCGGTGACGGTCACTGTCATATGAAACGCCTTCGGGGTGGCGCAGACCAACCCGGCCAGGGCGCGCAATTTGCCAAGCGCCGAGACGATCGCCGGCAGCGAGATCGGGCATTCCTCGATCGGAATGATCTCGGAAGACAGCGCGCGCACGAAGCCGAGCAGCATGCCGGCCTCGGTGCGCCTGGCGCTGAAGGTGACGCGGCGGCGGGTGTGCGGCGCGCAAGGCACCAGCGCGGCGATCTCGCAAGCAATGCCCTTGGCCTTCAGCGCGTGCACAACCTTCTCGCGCTTCCATTGCCGGTAGGCTTCAGCCTCGTAATGCTGCAGTGCGCAGCCGCCGCATTCGGTGAAATGGCGGCAGGCCGGGTCGATCCTGAGCGGCGAGGCTTCCAATACCGACATCAGCGCGGCGCGGTCCTTCTGGCGCGCGGCCGTGACCGTCTCGCCCGGCAGCGTGAACGCGATGAAGACCTCCCCGCCTTCAGCATTGGCGATACCGTCGCCCTGCGAACCGAGCCTTGCGATGGTGAAGCGTGTGCTCATCGCTCGTCCTTCATGGCGGCGAGCAGGAACTCGCGGTTTCCGTCGCCGCCTTCGATCGGCGACGGCTCGAGTCCCAGCACGCGCCAGCCGGGAATGCCGGCCAGCCAGTCGCGCAAATTTGCAGCAATCCGGTCGGCATCGCCCGGATCCTTGAGCAGGCCGCCCTTGCCGATGGCCTCGCGGCCGCCCTCGAATTGCGGCTTGACCAGCAGAATTGCCTTGGCGCCCTCGCCCGCCAATTCCAGCGCCGGCGGCAGCGCCACCTTCAGCGAGATGAAGCTGACGTCGCAGACAAGGAAACCGGGAACGCGGCCGCCGAGATCGGCGGCCGTCAGATCGCGGGCGTTCAGTCCTTCGATCACCGTCACACGCGGGTCGCCGGCAATGTCGGGATGGATCTGGCCGTGACCGACATCGATCGCCGTGACATGGGCCGCGCGGCGCTCGAGCAGCACCTGGGTGAAGCCGCCCGTCGAGGCGCCGATGTCGAGCGCCTCGCTGCCGGAAGGATCGAGGCCGAAACGGTCGAGGCCGGCGATCAGCTTCAGCGCCGCGCGCGATACATAGGCCCGCGCCGGATCGTCGATGGCGATCAGGCAGTCCGGCGCGACGGGCTGGCCGGGCTTGCGGGCGACGGCGCCGTCAACCGTCACCGCACCGCGCTCGATTGCGTCGCGGGCGCGCGAACGGCTGGCAAACAGGCCACGCTCGACGAGCAATTCGTCGAGCCGCTGGCGCCGGTTGGCTGGCAAAGGGGAACTCATCGGCCTTCATTGGCGAAAGCCGGGCGCGAACGCAATGGTTGAATATGGCGCAAGAGGCTGCAGAATGCCGACAGGAACAGGCGGTTCGTCAGCCGGTGGAGATGGCAATGCTGAAGGGTACCTGTCACTGCGGCGCGGTTCATTGGACGCTGGAAGGCGATCCCGGTGGAATCACCGCATGCAATTGCACGCTTTGCCGCCGCTACGGTGCACTCTGGGCTTATGACTATGCCGACGAGCGCATTCGCGTTGCCGGACCGCTGAAATCATACACACGCGCCGAGGTGGCGGAGCCCGCGCTGGAAATCCTGTTCTGTCCGACCTGCGCCTGCGTGGTCGCCTGGCGAGGCCTGCGCTCCGGCGAAAGCGGCCGCACGCGTATCGCTGTCAATGTCAGGCTTGCGCCGCCCGAGGAGGTCGCCGACCTGCCGATCGACCATTTCGACGGCCTCGACACTTTTGACGACCTGCCGCGCGATGGCCGCTGCGTGCGCGATATGTGGTTCTAAAAAATAGTTCGCGACACTTGGCGCTCGACGGCGGGCATCAGGCCGTCATTGCCGGAGGCTTCCTGGCGCGGCGGCTCAACCGGAGTGGGCGCGACGGGACCTGCATCCGGCAGCACGACGAGTTGAGGAACCTGCTTATAGGAGAAGCCGCCGCGAATATTGCCCATCTTGCCGGCAATGATATCCAGCACCGCCTTTTCGAGATTGCGGTCGTAACGTGTTTCGGCTGCCGCCGGCGCCGTCACGGCCGCCAAAAGGGCCACTCCGCACAGAAGCGTTTTCATTTTTGGTTGTCTCCCTGCCTGGCCCGAGCTTCTAGCAGGGCGCCGTTGAAAATCGGCCAAGAGACAGGGTAAGCGAACCGCCAAACGGGAGCGTTAACAGATACCTACATCTGGCATCCGGCAAACCGATTCAGCGCCTTGAAGCTCTGTTTCAGGCGCGCTGCGCCTGCACTCCGCGACCGAGCGCGGCGAAGACCGTGCGCACGATGCCTGCCGAATCCAGCCCGGCATCGGCATACATCTTCTCCGGCTTGGCATGGTCGGTGAACGCGTCCGGCAGCACCAGCGGGCGCACCTTGAGGCCGCTTTCGAGAAGGCCTTCATGGGCGAGGAAGTGCAGCACCTGGCTGGCGAAGCCGCCGATGGCGCCCTCTTCCACGGTCACCAGAACCTCATGCGAACGGGCGAGCCGCCGGATGAGATCCTCGTCCAGCGGCTTGGCGAAGCGGGCGTCGGCAACCGTGGTGGAAAGGCCCGCAGCGCCAAGTTCCTCGGCCGCCAACAGGCAATCCTGCAGCCGCGTGCCGAAGGAAAGCAGCGCGACCTTGGTCCCTTCTTTGAGGATGCGGCCCCTGCCGATCTCCAGCAGCGAGCCGCGCTCCGGCATGTCGACGCCGACGCCGTTGCCGCGCGGATAGCGGAAGGCGATCGGGCCGTCATCATAGGCCGCCGCGGTGCGCACCATATGACGCAGCTCCGCCTCATCGGCGGCGGCCATGACAACGAAGCCCGGCAGCGTGGCCAGGAAGGTCGTATCGAAAGCGCCGCAGTGGGTGGCGCCGTCGGCGCCGACGAAACCAGCGCGGTCGATGGGAAAACGCACCGGCAGTTTCTGGATCGCCACGTCGTGGACGACCTGGTCGTAAGCGCGCTGCAGGAAGGTTGAATAGATGGCCGCAAAAGGCTTGTAGCCTTCGGTGGCGAGCCCCGCGGCGAAGGTCACCGCATGCTGCTCGGCAATGCCGACATCGAAGGTTCGCTTCGGAAACACCTCGCCGAAGAGATCGAGACCGGTGCCGCTCGGCATGGCGGCGGTGATGGCGACGATGCGGTCGTCCTCACGCGCTTCCTGGATCAGGCTTTCGGCGAAGACCTTGGTGTAGGCGGGCCCGTTGGCCGGCGCCTTGGCCTGCGCGCCTGTGATGACGTCGAACTTGTTGACGCCGTGATATTTGTCGGCTGCGGCCTCCGCCGGCGCGTAGCCCTTGCCCTTCTGCGTCACGACATGGATCAGCACCGGGCCTTTGCCGTTGTCGCGGACGTTCTTCAGCACCGGGATCAGATGTTCGAGATTGTGCCCGTCGATCGGACCGATGTGATAGAAGCCGAGCTCCTCGAACAAGGTGCCACCGGTGACGTAACCACGCGCATGCTCGACCGCACGGGTGATGGCGCGGTCGGCGCGCTTGCCCAGATAGGATGTCAGCTTCTTGCCGAAATCGCGAAGGCCGAGATAGGCCTTGCCGGAGGCGAGCCTCGCCAGATAGGCGCTCATGGCGCCGGTCGGCGGCGCGATCGACATGTCGTTGTCGTTGAGGATGACGATCAGCCGGGCGTCGAGCGCGCCGGCATTGTTCAGCGCCTCGAAAGCCATGCCGGCCGACATCGAGCCGTCGCCGATGACGGAAATGACATTGTTGCGGCCGCCCGACAAGTCGCGGGCCATGGCCATGCCGAGACCGGCCGAAATCGAGGTCGAGGAATGCGCGGCGCCGAACGGGTCGTATTCGCTCTCGGCCCGCCGGGTGAAACCAGAGAGGCCGCCTTCCTGGCGCAGCGTGCGGATGCGGTCGCGGCGGCCGGTCAGGATCTTGTGCGGATAGGCCTGGTGGCCGACGTCCCAGATCAGCCGATCCTGCGGCGTGTTGAAAACGTAGTGCAGCGCGACGGTCAGTTCGACGACGCCGAGGCCGGCGCCGAGATGACCGCCGGTCTGCGACACGGCATCAATCAACTCGGCGCGGAGCTCCGCGGCAAGCTGCGGCAGCGCGCTCTCATCAAGCGTCCGCAAATCCGCCGGAATGCGGACCTTGTCGAGCAGCGGCGTGTCTGGCTTCACTCGGGCGCGTCCTGCCTTATCGATCGAACACGGCGCTATCAGCAGATTGCGCCATAATCATGCGCGGGAATAGTCCGCCGGCGGGCGAATGTAAATGTGCGTCAGTGACGCGTGCTACGCTGCAGGTGTATTGAGATTCAGGTCAAGCCGCGCCGAAAATGATGGATTCCGAGAACCGGAGCGGAGCGTACTCAAAGTACGTGAGCACCGGAAGCGCAGGAAACCGGCATTTGCAGGCCGGCCTCACCTGAACATCAACACACCTTAGTTCTCGGGCAGCGGAATGAACTCCTCCTCATCGCCGGGAACGATATCGAAGCGGCCCGTCTTCCATTCCTGCTTGGCCTGCTCGATGCGTTCCTTGGAGGACGAGACGAAATTCCACCAGATGTAGCGCTTGGAGCCCAGCGAAGCGCCGCCGAACAGCATGAAATGCGCGCCGCGCTCGGAGGAAACGACTATCTCCTCGCCCGGCTTGAACACCAGGAGCCGCTCGGCCGGGAAAACATCGCCGGCGATCGAGACGTCGCCTTCCAGCGTGTAGATGGCGCGCTCCTCGGCATCGGCCGGAATCTTCACGCTGGCGCCGGCGGCCAGCCTGAGATCGGCGTAGAGCGTGTCGGAAGCGGTCGCCACGGGCGAGCGCAGGCCTGAGAACGCGCCAATGACGACGCGGCCGCTGACACCCTCGGCATCGATCTGCGGCAAGCGGGCCACCGACGTATTCGCGAATACTGGAGCAATCTCCTCCTTGCCGTCGGGCAGCGCCAGCCAGGTCTGCAGGCCGGAGACCGACATCGGCGCGCCGCGCAATTCCTGCGGCGTGCGCTCGGAATGAACGATGCCGCGCCCGGCAGTCATCAAATTTACGTCGCCCGGCGCGATCACCATTTCGGTGCCGAGCGAATCGCGATGCCTGATCCTGCCGTCGAACAGATAGGTGACGGTGGAAAGCCCGATATGCGGATGCGGGCGCACGTCGAGCGCATGGCCGGCGCGCAGGATCGCAGGGCCCATGCGGTCGAAGAAGATGAACGGCCCGACCAGGCGGCGCTTTGCCGTCGGCAGGGCGCGGCGCACCTCGAAGCCGCCAATGTCCTTGGCGTTCGGAACGACCATCAGCTCGATCTGGTCGCAGGCGAAGGCATCGCCGGGTTCGGGATCGTTTCCCGGAAAGAAGCTCATGTCGTATCCTCAGGCGAAACGCAGCGCAGACCTGGCCTTCGCCTTGGCAGCTTCTTCCTCGCGGTTGCGCGGCTCCTGGTTGGTTTCGAGCGAATCGATCAATTCGCGCGCGACAGCGGCGATCGCCTCGACGGCATGGTAGAAGGTATGCTCGTTGCGCTTGGACGGCTTGGTCGAGCCGCTCAGCTTGCGCACGAATTGCAGCGCTGCGTCATGCACCTCGTCATTGGTCGCCGGCGGCTCGAAATTGGCCAAGGTCTTGATGTTGCGGCACATGGCTTGAACTCCTTACCTGCTTTCTTTGCCCTTACCCGGTCTGAGATCATCCGCTGAGGTGTTGAGATTCAGGTCAGGCCGAGCCGAAAATGGTGGTTTCCGAGAACCGGAGCGGAGCGTACTTGAAGTACGTGAGCACCGGAAGCGCAGGAAGTTGCCATTTGCAGGCCGGCCTCACCTGAATATCAACACCTCAGTCGGCGTCCAGCGGTTCAGTTCCCACCGGCTTGCCGTCGCGCGACAGCCTGATCTTCTCGACCTTGTCCTCGGCCGCTTTCAGCAGCCGGTCGCAATGCGCCTTCAGCGCCTCGCCGCGCTCATAGATCTTGATCGACTGGTCGAGCGGGACGTCGCCGCGCTCGAGATCATCGACGATCTTCTCCAGCGCGTCGAGCGCCTGTTCGAAGCTCATCGCCTTGACGTCCTCATTGCCTTCCAATGCCATACCCTATCCCTTCATCAGCCGCCCGACATGGGCGGCGACTGAAAATGCCAGTCCTTGCAGATCGTAGCCGCCTTCCAACAGGCTGACGAGCCTGTTGGAGCTGTGGCGCCCGGCGCGCTCCATCAACTGGCCGGTCGCCCAATCGAAATCGTCCTCGGTCAGGTTGATCTCGGCCAGCGGATCGCGGTGGTGCGCGTCGAAACCGGCGGAAATGATGATCAGGTCCGGCGCGAACGCATCGATGGACGGCAGCACGCGCGACAGGAAGGCGTCGCGGAAGAGATCGCTCCCCGTCTGCGGCGCCAGCGGCGCGTTGACGATATTGCCGGCGCCGGTCTCGCTCTTCGCGCCGGTGCCCGGATAAAGCGGCATCTGGTGCGTCGAGCAGTAGAGGACCGACGGGTCATCCCAGAAGATGTCCTGGGTGCCATTGCCGTGATGAACGTCCCAGTCGACGATGGCGACACGCTCGGCCTGGTGTTTCTTCTGCGCGTAGCGGGCGGCGATCGCCGCCGTGTTGAACAGACAAAAACCCATCGCCGTGGTCTTTTCGGCATGATGTCCAGGCGGACGCGCGGCGACGAAGACGTTTGCCGCACGGCCCTCGAAGACGTCGTCCACCGCCGCGTTGGCACCGCCGATCGCCGTCACCACGGCCTGCCAGCTTTTCGGGCTGGCGCTGGTATCGGCGTCGATCGACACGATCCCGCTCTCAGGGATCGCCCCGCGCACGCGCTCGACGAAATCCTCCGGGTGCGCATAGAGGATGGTTTTCTCGTCGCCTTCCGGCGCCTTGACGCGGTCGAGCGCCGCAAAAGTCTCGTCGTCCAGCACGCGCTCGATGGCGCGCAGGCGGTCGGGCCGCTCGGGGTGACCGAGCGGCGTGAGGTGTTCGAGGAAGATCGGATGCGTGTAGAGACGGGTGGCCATGGCGCCTAATCTAGGGGCCTATGCCCGCAATGACCATGTTTGGCAGCCGAATGGCTGGGGAAAATCGCGTCTTGCCGTGTCGCTAACGCCATTGGCGCGGCCCAAGCTTCGCTGTAAGGTCGCGTCGCTGCCTGGTGCCCGCGACGCGGGAGAATCGGGAACACGGTTGAATTCCGTGGCGTGCCCAACACTGTAAGGGGGACCGCGCCGGCAAACGCCACTGTCGAAGACGGGAAGGCGCCGGATGCGGGACGATCCCGAGCCAGAAGACCGGCCCGGCAGACATGGTTTTCCGCTTGGTCAGGCGGGGAACTGCTTGTCGCAAGGGGAAAAGCGATGACGGCAGCAGCGATCGCCACGAGCGGCGACGACTTTGACCAATTGGCGCGCGACGCGGTCTACCGGGCCATGTTCACCAGGCGCGACGTGCGCAGCCATTTCGTCCCCGACGATCTCGATGACAATGTGCTGGCCCGGCTCATCACCGCCGCGCATCACGCCCCGTCGGTCGGCTATATGCAGCCGTGGAATTTCATCGTCATCCGCGATGCCGAGCGGCGCAGACAAGTGCGCGACCTGTTCCTCGCCGCACGCGAGCAGGAGTTGCCGGCGATCGAGGCGGAACGCCAGGCGCTCTACCGCAAGCTGAAACTCGAGGGCATTTGCGAAAGCGCGCTCAACCTGTGCATCACCTGCGATCGGCAGCGCTCGAAGGACTCGCCTCTCGGGCGTTGGCACAATCCGGAGATGGATCTCTACAGCACCGTCTGCGCGGTGCAGAATTTCTGGCTGGCGGCGCGGGCCGAAGGCGTCGGCGTTGGCTGGGTGAGCATCATCGAAACCGAGGCATTGAAGCGGCTTCTCGCGATCCCGGAGCATGTCACGCCGATCGCCTATCTTTGCGTCGGCCGCGTCTCGGCCTTCGCGCCGAAGCCGGACCTCGAGGCGCATGGCTGGGGCAAGCGCCTGCCGCTGCCCGAACT
>NZ_VFTQ01000062.1:2500-5993 GCF_006439475.1 Mesorhizobium sp. B2-8-9
GGTGGATGCCTTGGCATGCACAGGCGATGAAGGACGTGATACGCTGCGATAAGCTACGGGGAGGTGCGAATACCCTTTGATCCGTAGATTTCCGAATGGGGAAACCCACCTAAGGTACTTGGAAAATCAGAGCAGCAGGGATGCGACGATCCTTCGGATCGCGCCGTCTTGCTGCTGTGGTTTCCAAGTATCGCTAATAGGTAACTTATCCTGAATACATAGGGATAAAGTGGCGAACGCGGGGAACTGAAACATCTAAGTACCCGTAGGAAAGGACATCAACCGAGACTCCGGAAGTAGTGGCGAGCGAACCCGGACCAGGCCAGTGGCGATTGAGAGACAAGCGGAACCTTCTGGAAAGTAGGGCCATAGCGGGTGACAGCCCCGTACGCGTAATGCGATCAATCGTCCTCGAGTAAGGCGGGACACGTGAAATCCTGTCTGAAATTGGGAGGACCACCTTCCAAGCCTAAGTACTCGTGCATGACCGATAGCGAACTAGTACCGTGAGGGAAAGGTGAAAAGCACCCCGACAAGGGGAGTGAAAGAGTACCTGAAACCGATTGCCTACAAACAGTGGGAGCCCGCAAGGGTGACCACGTACCTTTTGTATAATGGGTCAGCGACTTAGTGTGACGAGCAAGCTTAAACCGGTAGGTGTAGGCGCAGCGAAAGCGAGTCTGAACAGGGCGTTCAGTTCGTCGCATTAGACCCGAAACCGAGTGATCTAGCCATGAGCAGGTTGAAGGTAAGGTAACACTTACTGGAGGACCGAACCCATAACTGTTGCAATAGTTCGGGATGACTTGTGGCTAGGGGTGAAAGGCCAATCAAACTCGGAAATAGCTGGTTCTCCGCGAAATCTATTTAGGTAGAGCGTCGACCGAATACCCCAGGGGGTAGAGCACTGGATGGGCTAGGGGTCCTCACCGGATTACCAAACCTAACCAAACTCCGAATACCTGGGAGTACTAGTCGGCAGACACACGGCGGGTGCTAACGTCCGTCGTGAAAAGGGAAACAACCCTGACCTACAGCTAAGGTCCCCAAGTTATGGCTAAGTGGGAAAGGATGTGAGGATCCCAAAACAACCAGGATGTTGGCTTAGAAGCAGCCATCATTTAAAGAAAGCGTAACAGCTCACTGGTCTAAATAAGGGTCTTTGCGCCGAAAATGTAACGGGGCTAAAGCCATACACCGAAGCTTAGGGTTCGTGAGCAATCACGAGCGGTAGCGGAGCGTTCTGTAAGCTGATGAAGCCGTACCCGTGAGGGGCGGTGGAGGTATCAGAAGTGCGAATGCTGACATGAGTAACGTAAGGGGAGTGAGAGACTCCCCCGCCGAAAGACCAAGGGTTCCTGCTTAAAGTTAATCTGAGCAGGGTTAGCCGGCCCCTAAGACGAGGCGGAAACGCGTAGTCGATGGGAACCACGTTAATATTCGTGGGCCTGGAGGTAGTGACGGATCACACAAGTTGTCCAATCTTATCGGATTGAAAGGGCAGCGGAGTGGTTCCAGGAAATAGCTCCTCCTTATAGACCGTACCCGAAACCGACACTGGTGGTCAGGTAGAGTATACCAAGGCGCTTGAGAGAACTATGCTGAAGGAACTCGGCAAATTGCACGCGTAACTTCGGAAGAAGCGTGACCCTTTTCTGCGCAAGCAGAGGAGGGTGGCACAGACCAGGGGGTAGCGACTGTTTATCAAAAACACAGGGCTCTGCGAAGCCGCAAGGCGACGTATAGGGTCTGACGCCTGCCCGGTGCTGGAAGGTTAAGAGGAGGGGTGCAAGCTCTGAATCGAAGCCCCAGTAAACGGCGGCCGTAACTATAACGGTCCTAAGGTAGCGAAATTCCTTGTCGGGTAAGTTCCGACCTGCACGAATGGCGTAACGACTTCCCCGCTGTCTCCAGCATAGACTCAGTGAAATTGAATTCCCCGTGAAGATGCGGGGTTCCTGCGGTTAGACGGAAAGACCCCGTGCACCTTTACTATAGCTTTACATTGGCATTCGTAGTGGCATGTGTAGGATAGGTGGTAGGCTTTGAAGCCTGGGCGCCAGCTCAGGTGGAGCCACCCTTGAAATACCACCCTTATCACTATGGATGTCTAACCGCGGCCCGTTATCCGGGTCCGGGACAATGTATGGTGGGTAGTTTGACTGGGGCGGTCGCCTCCTAAAGAGTAACGGAGGCGCGCGATGGTGGGCTCAGAACGGTCGGAAATCGTTCGCTGAGTGCAATGGCATAAGCCTGCCTGACTGCGAGACTGACAAGTCGAGCAGAGACGAAAGTCGGTCATAGTGATCCGGTGGTCCCGCGTGGAAGGGCCATCGCTCAACGGATAAAAGGTACGCCGGGGATAACAGGCTGATGACCCCCAAGAGTCCATATCGACGGGGTTGTTTGGCACCTCGATGTCGACTCATCGCATCCTGGGGCTGGAGCAGGTCCCAAGGGTATGGCTGTTCGCCATTTAAAGCGGTACGTGAGTTGGGTTCAGAACGTCGTGAGACAGTTCGGTCCCTATCTGCCGTGGGTGTAGGAATATTGAAAGGATCTGTCCCTAGTACGAGAGGACCGGGATGGACGGATCTCTGGTGGACCTGTTGTGGCGCCAGCCGCATTGCAGGGTAGCTATATCCGGACGGGATAACCGCTGAAGGCATCTAAGCGGGAAACCCACCTTGAAACGAGTATTCCCTGAGAACCGTGGAAGACGACCACGTTGATAGGCCGGGTGTGGAAGAGCGGCAACGCTTGAAGCTTACCGGTACTAATAGTTCGATAGGCTTGATCGTTCTCATTACTTATATCCATCAAGGCGCAATCCGAAGGATTGTCGCCATTCTCACTCACGCTTGTTCCGCCCTGCGGGCGGCGCTACGTGGGTGCGGCGCAACAGCGCCGACGGTCGGTCGACCTTGCGAAGCTTCGCTTCGAAGGGCGCCAGGCTGAAAGAACGTCAAAGGCACAACAAAGACCAGCGAATAGCTTAGAGAAAGCAGCAAATAGGGCTCCCTATTCGCTACTCATATTGGCTATTCGCTCAAACAGCTTCTCGATTTGAACATGCGTTTTGCCGACCTGGTGGTTATGGCGGAGCGGCTGCACCCGATCCCATTCCGAACTCGGCCGTGAAACGCTCCAGCGCTGATGGTACTTCGTCTCAAGACGCGGGAGAGTAGGTCGCTGCCAGGTCTGCAAAGCGCATGTTCACCTCACATCCAGATCCACAGGATCCGGATGAAGACAATCTTTTCTCTACGATCTTAAGGCCCGCCAAACGGGATCACGGGCCGCGCAAGCGGCCCTTTCATTTGGCGGCTCTTGAATCCGGTAAGATCAAACTTACCTCCAAGGACGCAAGCAAACGCTTGCTCGTGGTCGCAAGCAAACGCTTGCTCGTAGTTGACGCGGGGTGGAGCAGCCCGGTAGCTCGTCAGGCTCATAACCTGAAGGTCACAGGTTCAAATCCTGTCCCCGCAACCAA
>NZ_VFTQ01000063.1:0-5804 GCF_006439475.1 Mesorhizobium sp. B2-8-9
CAAAAGCACGTGACGCGCGCAAAGAGTTCGCAAATGCAACTTGACACCCAAGATAGTCGCTCATCCGTCTCGGCGCTTGCGCGCCGATCCACCTTCTCCCACAAGGGGAGAAGGAAGAAGGCCTGCACAAAAATTTCATCTTCGATTCACGACATAGCCGGCAAAGCGTCATTGGCGGGCCATCTTTGGCTGCCTATCTACGCGCCATGCGGGAAGGCATCGAGGAGGCGACGGATGAGCGAGAGCATCAACACCCTGGACGAGCTTTTGAACGACCCGATGGTCCAACTGGTAATGGCGCGCGACCGCGTGCGCCCGGCCGAGCTTCGCCTGCTTCTGGAAAAGGCTCGCGAGAGGGCGAGTGATGATTCCCGCATCGACCAGGCTTCGGTGCCGCCCGCGCATGTCGTGGCAAGAAGCTGCCTGAAGCAGTGGCTCTACCGCTGAGGCGACCCGGGTCAGCTCGAATGAGCGGGCAGGTAGCTGTAATGATTGCGCAAATAGGCGAGCTTGAAGCCGAGCCGGTCGTAGTTGCGATAGGCCGGCCCGTCGCGGTCGGGGCGCGGCGCCTCGATATCGGCGACAATCAGTTTCGCGCCGGCGGCTATGCCGTCGCGGACCAGCCTTTCGCCAAGCATGGCGTCAAGATCGAAGCTCGGCGCCATGATGCCCGGTACCGGCGCGTCGATGCCGCTCCAGGCGGCCCCGTCTGAGATGAAGAGCGAGCGCACGGCGGCGACCGCGCCCCTGCGTTTCAGCATGTAATGATGCCAGCCCTTGCGATCGACAAGCGCCATCAGCCAGGGCGAGGTGGGGAGCCTGTATTTGGCATCGATGAAAGATGCCCACTCCGAAGCTGTCCTGGGCGTGACCTCCTCGATCACCAGATCGTCAACCGGGATCAGCGGGTCGCTCGGGAAAAGCGGTTCGTCCGCCAGCGGCGTCGCGTCGCGATAGATGCGCTCCCAGCCGCCTTGCTGCTGCATCCCGCGCGCTTCCAGCCAGCATCTCAGCCGCGACGGCTCAGTGTGTGGATTGGTATAGAACCACGGCCGCCTGATGCCGGCATCGCGGTAATGCGCGAGCAACGTGTCGACCTGTTCTTCCGTCGCCGGACCATCGACGCCGATATTCTTCACGCAGTTGAAATGGATGAACGGGATCGTCGTGCAGGTGGTCCAGACAAGATCGCCGTCCTTGTCAATCGTCAGCCCTTGCCGGGCCGCCAAATCCGCCGGCGCCGCCTCGTAGAGGTCGAGCCAGGCAGCGACCTCGGCGCGCTCGATGGCGCGGCTGGTATCGCGCGACACCTCCTCGATCGCAATTTCGGCAGCATGCGTTTCCGGCGGCGTGACCGGCTCCAATTCCGACAGGGCGGCGGTCGACATTGTGATGCTCCTCCGATTTGCCTTACAGTGTAAGATTAGCGGAGAATAATATGGCGGTGCCAGTTGTCAAGCAGGATTAGCGGCACCTTACAAATCCGTGAGTTGGAATCACGCTATCGTGAGGCTAAGCCTGTCCTCCAGGCTTTTCGAATGATGATTCACTTTTTGCCCCCAAGAACGATAGGGGCACGGGGAAAGGACCGGGATGACCGACGTCTGCACGCAAGGACTGGATACCGGCTTTGTCGGCCTGGGTTATGCCAAGGTGGCATTTCTCGGCATCGTGCAAGGCATCACCGAATTGCTGCCGATCTCGTCCACGGCGCATATGCGCATCGTGCCGGCCGTTCTCGGCTGGCAGGACCCCGGCTCGGCCTTCTCCGCCGCCATGCAACTGGCGGCGCTGGCGGCGGTGGTCAGCTATTTCTGGAGCGATGTCAGGGATGTGCTGTTCGGTTCGGTTGCGGCGATCTCGCGCCGCGATTTCGGCGACCGCTCTTTCCGCCTGGCGATCAGCATCGTGCTTGCCACCGTCCCGATCGTCATTGTGGGCCTCGCGCTTTCCGGCGTGCTCAACGCCTGCAACTCGCCGCTGCGCGGGCTGGCCGTCATCGGCTGGGCCTGCATCGCCATGGCGATCCTTTTGGCGCTCGCCGAGATTTTCGCCAGCCACAAGCTCGTGCTGCGCCAGGCATCGATCCTCGACGAGCTGCTGGTGGGTGTGGCCCAGGTCGGCGCGCTTATCCCCGGCGTCTCGCGCTCGGGCTCGACGCTGACGGCGGCGATGGGGCTGGGCTTCGCCCGGCCCGAGGCGGCGCGCCTTTCCTTCCTGCTCGGCCTGCCGGCCATCGCACTGGCCGGCCTCAAGGAGCTCTATGAACTGCACAAGGTACATCTCGATGCGCATGGCTGGTCGATCCTGGCCGTCGGCCTTGTCGTCGCCTCGATCTCGGCTTTCTTTGCGATCTGGGGGCTGATGCGCGTGCTCGAGCGCTTCTCCGCCTGGCCGTTCGTCATCTATCGCGGCCTGCTCGGCGTGGTGCTGCTGATCGGCGTCGCGACCGGCTGGCTGGTCTAGAGGTCTCGGCCCACTCCGCTATATCGACGCCGACGCCCGGGTGCGCTGATGGATCTTGTGACGCTGCTGCAATCCGTGCCTTTGCTTGCGACGCTGGTGAAATCGGCGGCGCCGGCGGCTATTGGCGCCGGCATGGGCCTCGGCCAATGGCTGGCGGCGCTGCCGCCCTGCCGCAACCAGATTTTTGAGAACGCGACCTATCTGGTTTGCGAGGCCGATCCGAAGCATTTTTCCATCGAGCTGTTCTGGAAGAACAAGGACGGCGATCTCTACCGATCGCTGCACAATCTGCGAAGCGCGCAGCAGGCGGCGGGGCGGACCATGCTCTTCGGCATCAATGCCGGCATGTATCATCCGAACCTCGCGCCGGTCGGGCTCTATGTCGAGCGCGGCGAGCAGGTCACGCCGGCGAAGACGGGATCGGGCACCGGCAATTTCTCCATGCAGCCCAACGGCATCTTCTATATCAGCGCCGGCAAGGCCGGGGTTCGCGCGACCAAGGATTATCTGAAGCGCCCGCCGCGCGTCGACTATGCCACGCAGTCCGGGCCGATGCTGGTCATCGACGGCAAGCTGCATCCGAAATTCCGTTACGACGGCACCTCGCGCAAGATCCGCGATGGCGTCGGCGTGCGCGCCGACGGGGTCGCGGTCTTCGCGATCTCGAATGATGTCGTGACCTTCCATGAATTCGCGCGGCTGTTCCGCGACCGGCTCGGCTGCCCGAACGCGCTCTTCCTCGACGGCTCGATCTCGAGCCTCTATGCGCCCAGGATCGGCCGCAACGACGATTTCTGGAATCTGGGGCCGATGATCGGCGTGTTCAGGCGCTAGCCAAGAAGCTCGCTTCGGCGCCATTCCGAATCATCCGCTCGCGCCAAAAGTAAATTTTGATTCAAACTTTGTTGGTAATTTCTCATTAGGAATGGCGTTTCCGGCGGCGCTGTTCCTGCCTTCGGTCTGTTTTGTTTTACGTACAGGTCAAGATGCGGATTTTTGGCGTCGTCAGTTTCGTGCTCGCATCGCTTTGCCTTGCCGGCTGCTCGTCTACGTCCGGCGTCGATGCCTTGCAGATGCCGTCCAACGAGACGACGAGCTCGGTCGTGCGGCCAAGCGCGCCGGTGTCGAAGGGCGCGAGGACCGCGGTCACCGAAAGAACCGTCGAGACCGCATCGATGTCGGGCGCCGCGCGCATCAAGCCGCCGGCGCCGTTGCTCGACGAAAACAATGCAATCCCCGACGACGAGAACGCTCGCCCCGGTGACGAGAACTCGCGCCCCTTCGGCCTTGCCGAGGAGGAGACGGTGAACTTCCCGGCGGCCAATCTGCCGGACAGCGTCGAGCCGCCGGTGCAGGAGGCAGCGCTCGTCTCGCCGCCGAAACGGCTGTCGCGCGCCACGCCCGCCATGCTCGCCGGTCCGGTCACCCGCTATGCGTTCCGCGACGCCAAGCCGATCAATTTCGGTCGCTCCTCGCCGCGCCATCTGGCCGTGCACGGCGTCGACGTCTCGCGCTGGCAGGGCAACATCAACTGGGGAAAGCTGCGCGCCCAGGGCGCCAATTTCGCCTACATCAAGGCGACCGATGGCGGCGATCATCTCGACCCGATGTTCATGAAGAACTGGCGCAACGCCGATGCCGCCGGGCTGAAGCGGGGCGCCTATCATTTCTTCTACTGGTGCCGCACCGCCGGCGAGCAGGCCGACTGGTTCATCCGCAACGTGCCGAAGGTCGACGGCGCGCTGCCGCCGGTTATCGACGTCGAGTGGAACGGCGAGTCCTCCTGCAAGCGGCGGCCTTCGCGTGAAAAGGTGCTGGAGAAGATGCAGGTGTTCATGGACAGGCTGGAGCGCCACTACGGCCAGCGGCCCATCATCTACACCAGCCCCGACTTCTATCGCGACAACCTGCGCGGTGCCTTCCAGGACTACCCGTTTTGGCTGCGCGCCGTGGCGGCGCATCCGTCAAAGGTTTATCCGGGCCGCAGGTGGCTGTTCTGGCAGTATTCCGGCTCCGGCCTGTCGCATGGCGTCAGCGGCCGCATCGACCTCAACGTCTTCCACGGCGACGAGCGCCAATGGCGCGCCTGGCTGGGCGGCGGGCAGATGGTGGCCGACGCGGATTGAGCCGGAGTTTTCCCTTCTCCCCTTGCGGGAGAAGGTGGCCGCGAAGCGGCCGGATGAGGGTGCTCCAGCTTGATGCAGACCTTCGCAAACGACTGATGATCGCCAGCATCTCACTCCGCTGGAACCTCCTCATCCGTCTCGGCGCTGCGCGCCGACCCGCATTCTCCCATAAGGGGAGGAGGGAAACACCGGCGCCTCACGCGCGGGCGTCGGCCGGTGAGGTCGATGGCAATTTCGGCATTTCGCTAACCATGCGCTCACCCTGTCTCTTAGAGGTGCGGCAACGGGCTTCCGGTAACGTGTCCGTGATCGCATTTCGGAGAGGTTCGATGCGCAAACTGATTGTTACTGCCGCTTTGGTAGCCGCTGTCGGCTACGGATTTTCCAATTCGCACATGCGGGGCAGCGAGCCCAAGGACAATGTGGTCGCCTACTCCACCACCGACGCGGCGATGCAGGGCGCCAAGGCCAAGGGCCATTCGACGCTGCCGCGCTTCCATGAACTGATAGCCGCACGCACGCCTGGCACCTACACCGTGAAATTTCCGCTGACCCAGAACGGCGCCACCGAGCATATCTGGATGCAGCTTGTGGCTTTCAGCGACGGCCGCTTCGTCGGCCTGCTGGCCGACAAGCCGGTCAATGGCAACCAGTACAAGATGGGCGATCGCATGACGGTGGCCGAGGCCGACGTCGAGGACTGGATGATCCGCAACGGCGGCGACGTCTATGGCGGCTACACGGTGCGCCAGGCGCTGGCGGATATGCCGAAGGAACAGGCGGCGAAATACGGGATCGCGTTCAAGGATTGAGCGCTCTTCTCCTTCTCCCCCTGGGGGAGAAGGTGGCCGCGAAGCGGCCGGATGAGGGGTGTTCCAGCTTGATGGACACCTTGCCGGTTGGGGGCGCCGCAGCAAGATCGCCAGCCTCTCACTCCGCTGGAACACCCCTCATCCGTCTCGGCGCTGCGCGCCGATCCACCTTCTCCCACAAGGGGAGAAGGAGAAGAGCGCTCATGCCTCGGCCCCGCGCGGTCGTCATTCTCGGGCTTGACCCGAGAATCCATTCCGTGACCACGGTGAAGCGTGCAAACGGAGCAGAATTCTGGACCGTTGCAACGCGTCGATGTAACGGAATGGCAACTGTGTTCACGCGAATGCGGTTTTGTCGCGAATGATAGCGTTGAGGACGACCAGGAGCTTCCTTGCGACG
>NZ_VFTQ01000064.1:0-5031 GCF_006439475.1 Mesorhizobium sp. B2-8-9
GCTCCGATCTACGCCAACCTCTTCGCCGACGAGGAAGGCGAGGGCCACAGCCTCATCTGGTCCCGCCCCAACCGCCGTAATAGCGAGTGACTTGGCAGCCGCCTCACCCGGTACCGGGTGAGGCGTCTCCTGCCGGTGATTGCGCAAGCTCGCCTAGGATCGCTTGATTGTAGCGAGGGGAACGCGGGAGGACAGCGCCTTCGACATACCGCTGGACCTAAGCCGGCGTCACTAGGTCGGCCTTCATATGCGGTCGGGCGGCATGCAACTGGCGCTTTTTGGCGAAGCCAAGCCAAGGGAACCGCTTACCGCCATCATTCCGTTCGACGACATGGCACACGACCGGCTGCAGGTCATCGAGCGGTTCATCGGCTCGATCCACAGGCAACACGTTCCCGACGCGCGGTTGACTGCGGTGCAGCGCCGGCGCCTTGGCCACATGTTGCGATGCCTCGATGGCCTGGAAGAGCAAGTCGCGAGCGCCTGTTCGGTCGCCGACTGGTCAGCACCGCCGACTGGCACGACTCGGCTTTTCGACATCAGACGCATCGTCTCGTGCGCGACGGCCTGAAGATGGTCGAGCGCGGCCATCGCCAATCGCTTCGCGCGCGACGGCGCCGCTCCTGAGGCTTTCCCCCCGCCGCCTTGTCCACTTATTGCCCAGGAGTTTGGCCAGCCCGCCCGCGGGGCGACTGTTTCCCGGTCCGGGAGACAGCCTTCGCCGCGGAAACCCCGTCCGTGCACGAGGTGCTGGCCGACAGCCGCTGTCGGGCCGGGGGTCGCAGCCGAAGGGAAACATCTATAGGCTGGAAACGACGCCAACAAGGACGGCAAGAACATGGCAGGGGCACCCCCCAACCACGGCGATAGGCCTGCCGACGATACCGCTGAAGCGAAAGCGAAGAACAACATGCCCCCCATTGTGGGCATCGGGTCATCGGCCGGAGGCGTGGCCGCTCTGCAGAGCCTTGTCAGCAACATACCGGCGGACAGTGGCATCGCCTGGGTGCTTATCCAGCACATGGCGCCGGATCGGCCGAGCGAACTCGCGAGCATTCTTGCGCGCAAGGCAGACTTACCAGTGGCGGAGGTTACGCACGACACGCGCATCGAGGCTGACAAAATCTATCTGATCGCGCCGGGGCAAGTGATGACGATCCGTGAGGGCGTGCTGCGCTCCGCGCAGGACGGCGACCCGCTCGCGCGGCGCACCAGCATCGACGCCTTTCTTGTCTCGCTCGCCGAGGATCAGGGGGAGCATAGCGGCTGCGCCCTTCTGTCAGGGGCGGGCACTGACGGGACTCTCGGCCTCAAGGCGGTGAAGGAGGCGGGCGGTCTGACGCTGACCCAGACGCTTCAGACCGCCGAATACGACAGCATGCTGCTGAGCGCCACGCGCACCGGCCTCGTCGATCGCGAGGTCGACGTCGCCGAAATGCCCGGGCTCTTCACCGACTTCCTCGTACGGCGCAAGCCCATAGCGCGCGATGTCGAGGTCGAAGATGGCGAGAGGCGCGAGATCTGTAACGTGCTTCGACGCGCCACCGGCCACGATTTCACGGACTACAAGTCGAGCACGATCGACCGGCGCATCCGCCGGCGCATGCAGATTCATGGCATCGACACGCTGTCCGCCTATGTCGACCTGATGCGCGACGACCGCCGGGAACCCGAGCGCCTGTTCCGCGATCTGCTGATCGGGGTCACCCAGTTCTTCCGCGACACCGACTGGTTCGCGGCGCTGGCCGCGAAGGTACTCGGCCCGATCATGGAGGAAAAGACCGAGGACGATGAGGTGCGCGTCTGGGTTCCGGGTTGCGCCACGGGCGAGGAGGCCTACAGCTTGGCGATCCTGTTTCAGGAGGCCCGGGCGCAGATGGAGAGCCCGCCGGAGGTGAAAATCTTCGGCAGCGATATCGACGAGGCCGCCCTGCATTTCGCCCGTATCGGCCGCTATCCGCACAGCATCGCCGCCGATGTCAACGAGGAGCGGCTGCAGCGGTTCTTTGAAAAAGAGGATGGCCACTACACGATCCGTCCGCAACTCCGCGAGATGTGCCTGTTCGCCCAGCACAACCTGCTGCGCGACCCACCGTTCTCGCGCATTGACCTGCTCTCGTGCCGGAATGTGCTGATCTACATGAACCCGGGATTGCAGAAGCGGCTGATGCCGGTATTCCATTACGCGCTCCGGCCCGGTGGCTTCCTGTTCCTCGGCCCTGCCGAGAACGCGGGGCATGACAAGCTCTTCGGTGAATTCGACCGGAAGCACCGTATCTTCCGCCGGATCGGCGAGACCGCGCGGCTGCCCGAATTTCCTATTGCCGGCGGTGACGGCGAGAATCGTCGGGAGATGCAACGGCAGGATGTCGCCACGAAACCTGGCGTAACCGATCCGGCATTCCGTACTGCGCAAAAACTGCTTGAGCGCTATACGCCAGCCTATGTCATCGTCGATGGCGATTTCGAGATCCTCGATGCTTCGACGGGCACCGGCGCTTTCCTCGAGCTGCCGCGCGGCCGGCCGAAGGCGAATCTGGCCGCGATGGCGCGCACCGAACTGGCCGTGGACATCAAGGCGGCCGTCGCGAAGGTGCTGACCTCGGGCGAGCGGTTCGTGCGCGACGATCTAATCGTGGGCCATGACGACGAGCGCCGTTACCTGACGCTGATCGTGGAGCCGCTGACCGGGGCCGACGCGAGCGAACGCCGTTGTCTCCTCGTCTTTCAGGCGGGAGCCGCCGCGATGGCGCAGACCACCGAGCGGGCAAGGCAGCGAGGAGGCGACGAGGAACTCGTGCGTGCACTGGAGCTGGAGCTTCAGACGACGAAGGAACGGCTGCAGAGCACGCTGGAGGAGTTGGAAACCTCAAACGAGGAACTTCGGGCCTCTAACGAAGAACTCTCGTCGGTAAACGAAGAACTGCAGTCCTCGAACGAGGAACTGGAAACCTCAAAGGAGGAACTGCAATCGATCAATGAGGAGCTTCGCACGGTCAACAATGAGCTTTCGACGCGGGTCGAGGAGCAGAGCCGCGCCAACAGCGACCTGAAAAACCTTTTCTCTAACACCCGTATAGCGATGCTCTTTCTCGATGCGGAGTTTCGCATCCGCAACTTCACGCCGCCCGCCAAGCCGCTGTTCCGACTGCGCGACCACGACATGGGGCGGCCGCTGGACGAACTCGCCGGCGGCGTCGAGCTCGGATCCCTGAAGGAGCAGGTGGCGGAAGTCATCCGCAGTGGGGAGCAGATCGAGAAGGAGGTCGAGGCGCGAAACGGCGAGCCCCAGACGCTGATCATGCGCATGCTGCCCTATCGCGACGAGAACGACGTGATTCAGGGTGCTGTTCTCACATTCATCGACATCACCGCGCGCAAGCGGTCTGAAGAGCGGCTCTCGGACATGGTGTCCGAGCTGAACCATCGGGTGAAGAACAATCTGGCCAGTGTGCAGTCCATGATCCGTCAGGCGGCCCAACACACAGAGACGAAGGATGAGATACACAAGGTGCTCACAGGCCAGCTACACGCGATGGCCGCGTCGCACGACATCCTCTCGCGCGGCGACTGGAAGGGCGCCAAGCTGCATGACCTTGTCGGCGCCGTCCTGTCCCCCTTTGTCGGCGAGGGGCTCGACGGGCTGAGCCTCCAAGGACCCGAGGTCCACCTGAAGCCTCAGGTCGTGGTCGGGCTCGGGGTGATCCTGCATGAGCTCGCCACGAACGCGTCGAAGTACGGCGCGTGGTCCACCGGGGCGGGACGCGTTTCGCTGAACTGGACTCGGGTCACGACCGACGGCGACGAGCTGAGGATCGAATGGGCGGAAAGTGGCGGGCCGCCCGTTGCGCCGCCGAAGAGCAATGGTTTCGGCCTCAACTTCGTCTCGCGGTCTACCCAGCACGAACTTCGTGGCACCTGCCAGCATGAGTTTCCCTCCGCTGGCTACCGCTGCGTTATAGTCGCGCCTGCGAAGGCCATGTTGATGGATCGCGATGAAAATCGCTGAGGCCCTCTCATCGCCGCGCGAGACCGAGCGCGTCGAGCGCAGCAAAGAGATCGGCCTCCGTCAGCGGCTTGTGCAGAACCTGGCACTCTTTGAAACGCTCGGGCACTTCCACCCTGGAATAACCGGTCGCGAGGATGAAAGGAACGCCCTGCTCGTGAAGCAGATCGGCGACCGGCCAGACGCGCTCATCGCCGAGGTTCACGTCGAGGACCGCGCCGTCAAGGTCGTTCTGCCGCACTGCCGACAGCCCTGCCTCGACGTTGGAGACCGGCCCTACAGGCACGCAGCCGCACTCGCCGACCATGTACTCGACATCCATTGCGATGAAGAGGTCGTCCTCGATCACGAGGATTCGTGGTTTTCGATTTTCAATTGAACCCACGTCCCATTGCCCCCAAAGGAAACTAACCACGTCGCCCCAAGAAAGTTCCCACGTTCGTAGGCCAGCCGTCGCTACCATGAACTGCTGCTGGCGACATCGAAACTATCTAGGACGAACTTGGTCTAGACATAGTTTTCGAGGTAAATGATTGAGCATGTCCGCTGGCTTCATCTGGAGAACGTTGGACCCCGGTTCCGTCTCCTCCGCCGGAGAAGCCGCAGGCCAGGAGCCAGGCAACAAGCCGGTCCGCTTTCTCAAGGCCACCAGCAAGGCGAGACCGTCTGGCGTCGGCCCCAATGACATGTCCGCTATACACGGGCGCTCAATAGCAAAAGCCGGCATTGGAGCGCGTGTCTGGACCAGCTTCGATGAATCCAGCAACGGCATTACCAGTCATCACGCGTAGCCGAGGCCGATCCACTCCGCGATCGCCGGATGGATCAGGCTCTGATGCAGCACATGACAGGCCTTGGTGACATCAGCACCGGCGAGACGGTCCACACCATCTCCTTTAGCGGCAAATGAACCCATCGTCCCCGTCTTCCATTTCGCAGAGCGCACCGACGACCTCTCGAACGGGCTGATCTGGCCGAAGGACGGCTGAAGCCTCGACCGCCTATGCCGCAATGGCGCGTCGCGC
>NZ_VFTQ01000065.1:0-3345 GCF_006439475.1 Mesorhizobium sp. B2-8-9
TGGCGCCAGGACGGCTCCGCCACAAAATCTCACCCGATGCATAACTAGGGTTAGGTGGCGCGCCACCTAACCGTTCAACGGCGCGCTTTACGTCTTCCGCGCCAAAAGAGCGGACAGGATCAAGATCGTCTGGTGGGACGGCAGCGGCGTGTGTTTTTATGCCAAGCGGCTAACGACGCGAAGTTGGCCGCGGATCGGCCACAACCGGGTCCAGCTCAATGCTCAGCTCATGGCTCTGGTTGACGGAATGGACTGGAAACGGGTTCGGACGGAGACCGTCAGGCGGCCGCAATCGGCTGGGTAAAACCCTGCGGCATGATGAATCAGGGGGCTGAAAAGCGGGAAAATTGCCCGCGAATATGCTCTGATTTTGGCCATGTCGACACCCCATCTCGCACTCCCGGACGACGTTGACGCGCTCAAGACGATGGTTGTTGCCATGGCCGAAAAGGCCGCCCTTATGGAGGAGCGCGCCTTCATCTCGAGTTGGTCAACAAAAGTGCTGATGAGCGGATCGCACGTCTGACCGCGGTGGTGAAGATGCTTGGAGAGCGCGCGCTTCGGCAGCCGCTCCGAAAGTTTTGCGGACCGGTGAGCTGAGCGAGGAGCAGTATGCTCTCGTCTTCGAGGAGACCGAAACCGGCGTGGCGGCCATCGAAGCGCAGATGGACAAGTCTGTGGGCGGCTCGAAAGCGAAGCGCGCACCGCGTCCTCGCAAAGGCTTTGCGGCCCATCTCGAACAGGTCGAGGTGGTCATCGAGCCCGAAACGCCTGCTGGCTGCGAAGCGCTGGAAAAGATCCCGATTGGCGAGGATGTCTCCGAACGGCTCGATGTCACCCCGCGAAGTTCCGGGTGATCGTCACCCGTCGGACGGCGTTATCAAGGCAGCCGCTCCCGCCCGCATTCGAAAGCATCCGACCGAAGCGCTGCTGGCGCAGTTCGCGGTGTCGAAATACGCTGATGGCCTGCCGATCTACCGCCACGAAGCGATCTATGCTCGCGATCAGGTCGAGATCGACCGGTCACAGATGGCCCAGTGGATGGGCAAGGTCGGCTTCGAGCTCGAGCCACTCGCCGATTACGCACTGACCGGCATCAACCAGGGTGAGCGGGTCTTTGCCGATGAGACCACGCTGCCAACGTTGGCGGCGGGATCGGGCAAGGCCAAGACGGCCTACCTCTGGACCTATCTCCGCGATGATCGGCCCTTTGGCGGCAGCGGACCGCCCATCAGGCTCCGGCGCCGTTCCACGCCACCCCGCGCGGCTGGGCCGGTCCCGGCCTGCTGGCGATGATCCTGTTCGAGAAGTTCGGCCAGCATCAGCCGCTCAATCGCCAGGCTGAACGCTATGCCCGCGAAGGCGTGCCGCTCAGCCTGTCGACGCTCGCCGACCAGGTCGGCGCCGGCGCCGCGGCGCTGATGCCGCTGTTCAAGCGGCTCGAACCCCATTGCTGTCCGCTTCACGTCTGCACGGCGACGATACGACGGTTCCGGTCCTGGCCAAGGGCAAGACCGATACCGGCCGATTATGGACCTATGTGCGCGATGACCGACCATTCGGTGGCGCCGATCCGCCGGCGGCGGTGTTCTACTATTCCCGCGATCGCCGAGGGGAGCATCCTGCGGCGCATCTCGCCGGCTGGAGCGGCATCCTGCAGGGCGATGCCTATGGCGGTTATGGCGATCTCTATACGACGGGCCGTCAGCCCGCGCCTGTTCTGGAGGCCAGCTGCTGGGCCCACAGCCGGCGCAAAGTGTTCGAGCTGGCCGATATCGAAGCGGCGGCGCGCAAGAAGGCGCGCGGCGAGAAGCCCAACCTGGTCTATCCGCTCGCGGTTAAGCCGTGAGCGCATCGATGCCCTGTTCGATATTGAGCGCGCGATCAACGGCCTGTCCCCAGGCCAACGCCACGCCGTGCGCCAAGAGCGGAGCGCGCCGCTGGTCACCGAGCTCGAGCGCTGGATGATCGAGACGCGCGACAAGCTCTCGCGCGGACACGATCTGACCAAGGCCTTCAACTACATGCTGCGTCGCTAGTCATCCTTCACCCGGTTCCTCGACGATGGGCGGATTTGCCCATCGAACAATGCAGCCGAGCGAGCCCTGCGCGGCATCGCCATCTCGGGGTCATTCTGCCCATGTTGGGCAGGAGGTCGAGGTCCATTACCGTTGGCACCCGTATTTCGGACGTCGGCTTCGCTGCGAGAACAGCGAAGAGCGCGCCAACGGCCGGATCATTCATCTCGTCGTCGCGCCCGGGCATGTCATTACCGCTCCGGCCTGGATGATCGATCCCGTGGCTTGCGCGGCGATGGACCTTGGCTCCCCGCGCGTATCGCTTGCCGCGCTGCTTGAGCTTAACAAGCTCTTGATCGAACGCCGTTTCCGGCGAGGCTCTCCGGATGATTTCACCATCGCGGAGGCGCAACATGAGAACCTTGCCACCCCCGACACGATCTCTCGTGGTCGTTCGCCAACTCAGCTTGCCGCTCGACTCGCAGAAGCTGAACGGGCTGAGTTCAGCGCAATGGACCATAGTGATCGCCCGGCTCGCCAACGTACTGATGGCCGCCGCCGGCGTGGCAACGGAGGAGGAGAGCTGCGATGACGAGCGGTAATCTGATTCCGACTGCCGTCCTCAAGCGCAAGGCCGTGGTCTATGTGCGTCAGTCCACTCAGGCGCAGGTCCAGCTCAACCTTGAGAGCCAGCGTCGGCAGTATGAGCTTGTCGACGTCGCGCGGCGCTGGGGATTCCGCAAAGTAGAGGTGATCGACGAGGATCTGGGACGAACCGCAAGCGGGGCTGTGGAGCGTCCCGGTTTCGAGCGCCTGGTCGACGATCTGTGCACCGGCCATGTGGGCGCCGTGCTTTGCCTGGAGGCGTCCCGCCTGTCGCGCAACGGGCCGGACTGGCATCGGCTGCTCGAGTTGTGCGGCGAAGTCGATGCACGCGTGATCGATCTGGACGGAGTCTACGATCCGGGATTGCCGAACGACCGCCTGCTGCTCGGTATGAAGGGCAGCATCAGCGAGTTCGAGCTCGGCGTGCTGCGTGCCCGCATGTACGAGGCCGCCCGCGCCAAGGCACAGCGTGGGGAACTGCGCATCTCCGTGCCCTTCGGCTATGTCTGGCACCGCGATTATGGTCTCGGTTTCGATCCCGACATGCGCCTGCAGGAGACCATTCGCCTGATATTCGCGCGCTTCCGCGAACTCGGCAGTGCGCGCCAGGTCCTGATCTCGATGATCGACGATGGCGTGCATTACTGCTGTTGCTGGCCGCGCAAACGGGGTTGCGGGTCTCGGAGATCATCGATCTCCACCAGGACTCGGTGATGCTGGG
>NZ_VFTQ01000066.1:0-3231 GCF_006439475.1 Mesorhizobium sp. B2-8-9
TAGCTTAGATGCTGTTCAGCAGTTGCAGAACGGCATCGGTGGGCCGGAAGCGCGCCCCGTAATTGCCCTCGATGCCCGCCTTTTCGATTCCGTTGCGCATCATCTCGACATCCGCGGCGGCATAGCGGTGGGTGGTGGCGACCTGTGCGTGCCCGAGCCAGGCTTGAATCGTCAAAAGATCCACGCCGGACTGGAGAAGCTTCATGGCGAGGGAGTGCCGGAAGATGTGTGGCGATATGGGCTTTTCGGCCAAGTCCGGCCTAATGGCCACTGCCTTGGCCGCCGCTCGTCGTACGATGTGGGTCGCCCCGAAGCGCGTCAGGCGCTCATTGTGGGCGCCGACAAAGATCGGTCGTGGTTCGAGGTTGGCGATTCCGCGTTCGCGCAACAAGGCCGCCAGCGCTCTCGCCAAATCCTGAGAAACGGGGATGACGCGATCTCTGCGCCCCTTACCGTGCAACAGCACCTGCGAACGCGGGCGTTCCAACTGAAGGTCGTCAGCATTGACACCAATGGCTTCGGAGACCCGCGCGCCGGTCCGCGCCAGGAACAGCAGAAACGCGCGGTCGCGCCGACCACGGGGCGTCCTCTGATCGGGCGCCGCAATGATTGCGTCCACTTCTGCGTTGGTGAGGTGGCGCGTCACCTCAATGTGCGCCCGTTTTGTGGGAATCGTCAGCACGCGTTGCGCGACACCAAAGGACGCCGGGTCGGCCGCTGCCACATGGTGGAAGAAAGATCGTATCGCAGCTAGTCGGGCATTGCGCGTGGCGACGGTGTTGTTCCGCTTCTCCTCGAGTTCGTCGAGAAAGGCGAGAACGAGGTCTCGATCGAGATCTTCGAGCACCAACGCCGCCGGCCTCTTCCGCAACCTGGCGGCGGCAAAGAGGATCAGCATGCGCAAGGCGTCGCGATAGCTCGCGACAGTCGCGGGAGTGGCGTTGCGCTGCTTGGTCAAGCGCCGGCGAAAGTAGGATTCCAGGAGCGGCGCCAGGAGAAGATGTTCGCTCATGCTGCACCTCCATCGAGGAAAGCGCGGTCCGCCGCAATGGCGAGAAGATCCGTCGAACCAGTGAGGTAGTAAGCGGTATCGCTGTAGCTGGCGTGGCCGAGATATGTGGCGAGCAACGGGAGCAGCGCCTGAACGTCTGCGCGCTGTTGGTGCCAGAAGCTGAGGCGGGTCACGGCGAACCGGTGCCTGAGATCGTGCGGCCTTAAGGGCTTACCGCCATCAAGGCCGGCGAGCTTGCGGACCTCGGCAAAACCGTTTTGCAGGCCGGTCGCTGAGAGGCGGTTGCCACGAGAGCTGAGGAAGAAGCCCTGGTCCTTGGGCGTGGGAAAAGCGGCGTCACGCTCACGGGCGTAATGGCGAAGGGCAGCCTGGGTCGTCGTGTGAACTGGAACGAGACGGTCCTTGCGGAACTTCGTCTTCCGAACCAGAAGAACCCCGCTGGTCAGATCGACGTCGGAACGATCAAGCCTGACCACTTCGCCAGATCGCAGTCCCGAGCTTGCTAACAATCCGATCAGCGTTGCCATCGTCCGCCCCCTGAGAGGGATGCCTGGCGAAATGCGCGCACATGCGTCGATGAGCGACGCCAACTCTGACTCGCTGAGGATCCGCGGCGGCGGAATCGCCCTGGATCTGGGAAAGACTCTACGCTCCAAGGTCTCCGTTTGGGCGTCATAGACGGCGAGATACTCGTAGAATCGGCGGAGCACGCCGTGACGAGTGGTGCGGCTGTTGGCGGCGCCGCCGAACGACAGGACGAAGTCCAGCGCCATCGTCCGGGTGGCGGGCGCATCGAACTGAGCGCGTTCAACGTAGCGGACGAAAGCCCGCAACGTGCCAGCTTGTTTGCTGAAAGAGTAGCCGAGCGAGTGGCGCAGTTCGATGTAACGCTCGGCCTTCTCGCCGAGGAATCGGGTAAACGCGGTCATGCCGCGCCTCCCGGAAAGGGGAGTGCGACCTCGGCGAGTTGCGAGGCCGCAACCTTCACGTACAGCGCCGTTGTGTTGATGCTCCGGTGGCCAAGAAGATCGGCGACCTCGTTGATTGGCCTTCGCTGCCTGACGAGCTGGGTGGCAAGGCTGTGGCGCAGGAGATGCGCACCTGCGACCCGCCCGAGTTCGACCCCGCCATGCCGCAACCGCTTCCGCACGATCCTCGAAACAGGCGACGCGCACTTGAACGGCCCCAGCGGCGGCGCGAAGGACAGGAACAGATACGGACTATCCACCTTCGGTCGAGCGCGCAGGATGTAATCGGCGAGTGCGGCGCCGGTCTCCTCGAGGAGTGGTACCACCCGATCACGCTTGCCCTTGGTGCGCCGGACAAAAACCTCGCCAGTACGCCAGTGGATATCCTTCAGCCGAATGGCGCGTAACTCGCCGTTGCGAATGCCGGTGGTGGCGAGCAGCAGCAAGACGGCTCGATCGCGGATGTCGACCGGCGTCGTTGCGCCGATCGCATCGATCGCCTGCCGAACGTCATCCCATGCAAGGCGCGGCGGCAAATGTGCCAAACGCCAAGAGGGCGTCCTTGGGACAACGCGGGCGAGATCTTGGCGATGGTGGCCAGCCCAATACAAAAACCGAAGAAATGTTCGGATGTGAGAAGTCGCTGCCGTGCGGCTGCTGGAGGTCGCCGATAGTGACAGCCGATGCTCGACAGCAGCGAGGACGTGCTCAGCCGCCAACGCCTCGAGGTCCTGGCCGGGATGGTGATGGCGGAACCAATCCAAAAAGCGGCGACCGCCCAGAAGAACGCCTTCGCGGGTCTTCGGCTCCAGGCCCCGCACCCTGCGCAGATAGTCCGAAAAGGAGGCCAGAAGCGGATTATCCGGGTCAGCATCTACACTGGGAACGGAAGCAATGAATCGCTCCGGAGCCACTCGCAGTGCGTGTCCCAGCGCCGACACTGCTCCAATGCGTGGAGAATCCGTCGTAAACGTGGACAAATAGCTATCGACGACATCCTGATGGATCGGCATCGGACCACAGCGCGTCGCGGCAAACTGGCTAAAGCGCGCAATCCGGCTCAGGTAAATCTTGGCGGACGCTCGCTTATAACCAAGCGTGAAAAAATGCTCCGCGAGGCGATCCATCTCGCCGCCGAGCGCACCGCTACGCAGGCGCTTGAGTACCCCACGATACGAAAAATAGAAGTCGAGCATATTGCCCCTCCAGCATTGCGGCGCAGGGGGATCCCGCGTCCGTCAGAGAGGCATG
>NZ_VFTQ01000067.1:0-2783 GCF_006439475.1 Mesorhizobium sp. B2-8-9
AGCAGGTGGTCCAGGACCTGATGAAGAGCGGCTCGGTCCAGCGCGGCTGGCTCGGCGTCGAGATCCAGCCGGTCACCTCCGATATCGCCGAGTCGCTCGGCCTGAAGTCGGACAAGGGCGCGCTGGTCTCGAGCGCCCAGGATGGCGGGCCGGGCAAGAAGGCGGGTATCGTCGCGGGCGACGTGATCACCAAGGTCGACGGCAAGGATGTCGCCTCGCCGAAGGAGCTCGCCCGCATGATCGGTGCATTCGCGCCGGGCAAACCGGTCGATGTCACCGTCTGGCGCAACGGCAAGGACGAGACGGTCAAGGTCGATCTCGGCACGCTGCCGGCAAGCGACAAGCAGGCCTCGAACGACGACAGCAACAAGCAGTCGGCGCCGGCGGCCAAGGCCGACACGCTTGCCGATCTCGGCTTGACCGTCACCAAGGCGGAAAAAGGCAAGGGCCTCGTGGTCACCGACGTCGACCCCGACAGCGATGCGGCCGACCGCGGCATCCAGCCCGGCGACGTCATCACCTCGATCAATTCGAACGACGTGAACACCACCGACGATGTTTCCAAGGCGATGACGGATGCCGCCAAGGCCGGCCGCAAGGCCGTGCTGATGCAGATCACCCGCGACGACTCGAACCGCTTCGTGGCGCTGCCGGTCGGCAAGGGCTGACATCGACTTTCAGCTTCCCCATGGCGGTATCAACACCCCCGAGCCGCCGTGGGGAAACATGGGGCCGAGCACGTAAGTCAGTCACCGTGTTGCGCTCCTGGCGGCAGCGGGTTTCCCATCACCCGCTGCCGTTTTAACTTGAAGGCAAGACGATATGACTGCCCCTCAATCTTCCAATGAAATCGCGTATAACGGCTCCATGAAGATTCTCGTCATGGAAGACGATCGCGAGGCGGCGGACTACTTGCAGAAAGCCTTCGCCGAGGCGGGCCACACCGCCCATGTCGCCGGCGACGGCGAGACCGGCTTCGCGCTCGCCGATGCCGGCGACTATGACGTGATGGTGGTCGACCGCCTGATGCCGCGCCGTGACGGCTTGTCGGTGATCGCCGCGCTTCGCTCGCGCGGCAACACCACGCCGGTGCTGATCCTTTCGGCGCTGGGCGAGGTCGACGACCGCGTCACGGGTTTACGCGCCGGCGGCGACGATTACCTCACCAAACCCTACGCCTTTTCCGAATTGCTCGCCCGCGTCGAGGTGCTGAACCGCCGCGCCAGCGCGCGCGAGGCCGAGACGGTCTACCGCGTTGGCGATCTCGAGCTCGACCGGCTGTCGCATTCGGTCAAGCGCGCCGGCCGCGAGATCACGCTGCAGCCGCGCGAGTTCCGCCTGCTCGAATATCTGATGCGCCATGCCGGCCAGGTGGTGACGCGCACCATGCTTCTGGAAAATGTCTGGGACTATCATTTCGATCCGCAGACCAACGTCATCGATGTCCACGTCTCGCGCCTACGCGGCAAGATCGAAAAAGGCTTCGACAAGCCGATCCTGCACACGATCCGTGGCGCCGGCTACATGCTGAAAGGCGGCTAGAACCCGTTATGGCATTATCCCTGCCGGCCATCATGAAGACGACGGCGGCCCGGCTTTCGGCGCTTTATCTTCTGCTTTTCGCGCTCTGCGCGGTGCTGCTCGTCCTCTACATGACGTCGCTGTCGGCGCGCATGCTGACCGCGCAGACGCAGGAGACCATCAACGACGAGGTGCTGGGCCTGGCCCGCGCCTATCAGCGCGGCGGCCTGCCGGTGCTGGTGCGCGTCGTCGAGGCCCGCTCGCGCCAGCCCGGCGCCAATCTCTATCTGATCGCCGACGCCAACGGCCAGATCTTGACCGGCAATGTGCAGAGCCTGGAGCCCGGGGTCATCGAGACCGAGGGCTGGACGACGGACCCGTTTTCCTACCAGCGCTTCGGCGAAGGCGAGCTCGATCGGCTGCGCAGCGGCGGTTCGGACCAAGCCACGCCTCCGGCCAACGAGGGCAACACTCCACAATCGACAGGTGAGAAGGGGCACAACGCCATCGCGCTGGTGCTGAGACTGCCCAACCAGATGATCATGCTGGTCGGCCGCGATCTTGGCGAGCCCGAGCGCTTCCGCGCCGTCATCAGCCGCGCGTTGACCCTGGCGCTTGGCATGATGGGTTTGGGCGGCATCCTGATCTGGTTCTTCGTCGGGCGCGCCGCGCTAAAGCGCATCGACAGCGTCTCGGACGCCAGCCGCCGCATCATGGGCGGCGATTTGTCCGGACGGCTGCCGGTCACCGGCGCCGGCGACGAATTCGACCGCCTGTCCGAAAATCTCAATTCGATGCTGGCCAGGATCGCCATGTTGAACGAGGGGCTGAAGCAGGTCTCCGACAACATCGCCCATGATCTGAAGACGCCGCTGACCAGGCTGCGCAACCGCGCCGAGGCGACGCTCGCCGGCAGGCACAAGACGGAGGAGTACCGCCAGGCGCTTGAAGGCACGATCGCGGAGTCCGACCAGCTCATCAAGACGTTCAACGCCATCCTGATGATCTCGCGCCTGGAGGCCGGCTACTCCTCGGAACAGACCGGTCCCGTCGATCTCGCCGCCACGGTGAGCGATGTCGTCGAGCTTTACGAGCCGGTGGCGGAGGAGGCGGGGGTTGCCCTGGAAACGACCGTGTCCGAGGCCTTCACGATCAACGGCAATCGCGAGCTGATCGGCCAGGCGTTGTCCAACATCGTCGACAACGCCATCAAATACTCGACCGACGCTGCCGAGGCGCCGAAAGTACGGGTGGTGCTGGAG
>NZ_VFTQ01000068.1:0-1904 GCF_006439475.1 Mesorhizobium sp. B2-8-9
CGGTCGATGTAAATCGTCCTTGCATCCGTGCTGTACCCAGCAATGTAGGGAATATCGAACTCGTGGCTGACCTTAACTCGTCGATGAAGTGCAGACACGACATCGGACAGGACGAGGTCGCTGATATCTTCAGAGCTATGACGGACCTCGTCGGCTAGTTTCAAGTCCGCTCCTGCGTTTTCCAGTCGAAGCACCCGCCACACGGGCGAGCGCTGCGCGATGATTTTTTATTTGTTGACGATGATGCGCTGCTTGTCCCGGTTTTGGGCGTAAGTGGCCTTGTCGTAGGCAGTCTGCGCCTCCAACTGGTCCTTGGTGAAGTTCGTGTAGAGGTAACGGTTGCCGTACTTGTCGGTCATGAACTTGAGGTTCTCCATAGCGACCGCGACCTTCTTTTCGCCAATGCCCAGAAAGCCGCCTACATCAACGATTATTGCGTCGACCTTCTTGTCACCAGTCAGGATGACGTCGCCGATCTCGCCGACCTTCGCATCATCTGCGCCATAGACGTTGGTTCCGATCAGATTTGCCGCACTGATCTTGTCTGACGGCATTTCGGTCAGGGACGACTTGTCGATCGAGGCTGTCGAGGTCGTATCGGTTTTGCCGTTAGCCGCTTGGCCGTTAGTCGTCTGCGCCGTGGGTGCTGCCGCGGTATCATAAGGCTTCGTATCGAAATTGGGTTGAGCTTTGAGCTCATCCTTCGTCGTCTTTGCGACTAACCAGCGATCGCCCTTCTTGTTGACCCATTCAAGCTTGCTGAAATCATAGGCTACGTTCTTTTCCCCCACGCCAAGGAATCCGCCGACGCCAATGACGACGAGCTTGGCGTTCCCGTCCTTGTCCAGGACGATGTCATTGACATCGCCTATCTTCGTCGCGTCGTCGGCGGTGCTGTCATAGACCGCGGCTCCCATGATCTTGGAGACGAGCTTGCCATCAGTGACCGGGGCAACAACCTCCGTCTGGGTAGCGGGGTTGCTGGTATTTGCGGCGTGAGCACCCGCCGTGCAGAGCGCCGCCGACATGAGAGCTGCCGTCGCGGCCGTAGCTAGTATCTTGCGGATCATTGTGAAATTCCTCCTGTTGCCTGGTCGATTGACGTCGGCAGCTGCCAACGCCAATTCATCCAACGGAAGGAACTGCCTTACGTTCCGGGAGCAGGCCAATGGTCGCAAAGGGCGCCGGACTGAAGGCTCATGCAGAACCTGCACGGGTTTACCGCCCCCCGCCACCAACGAGTCAAATGACCCGACCTGCAAACAGGATTACAACTGCCGTGGATGCCAGGGACCTAGCCTAATTGTCCGAAAGAGGACGTTCCGTTATCGGCCGCAACGAGACGTCTGCAATGCAAGCCGCTCAACGGCAAAAGCCGGTATTGGAGTGCCTGTCTGGACCTGCTTCGACAGCAGCCAGCAACGGCACGACCCAGTCCTGCACGCTGGATCCCATCCGCGATTGCCAGCTGGATCCAGGCTCTGATGCACATGCCAGGCCGTGGTAACCTCAGCACTGGCGAAATGGTCCACATCAGGTCATTTACCCGCAGATGATCGCATCGTCCCGTTTTCCATTTCACGGCGGGCACCAAACGACCTCTCGAACGGGCTGATCTGGCCGAAGGACGGCGGAAGCCTCGATCGCCTATGCCGCAATGGCGCGTCGCGCGTTTCTTCCCCTGGGCGAAGCCCATTCCTCGCGCAACCAAGAAACGCGCGCCTGCGCCATCCTGCGCTTTGCTGCGGTCGCAAGCGATGCGGCGGCAGTCGCCTCCGGCCTCACGATCGCCATCGAGGCCGCATGGTGCGGGCTCGGAAACGAAGAAAACGGAGACTGAAAATGGCTACCATCGGCAGCTTCAAGAAGACCAATGCGAACGAGTTCACCGGCGAGATCGTCAC
>NZ_VFTQ01000069.1:0-1461 GCF_006439475.1 Mesorhizobium sp. B2-8-9
CTCTGATGTCCGCTGTCAAGGTTTGGAACGCAGAAGGTCGCCCGATCCGAGGAACGGCTGCTCATTCTGATGAGCGCGCATGGGTGGAGGCGGAACTGAAGGACGTCGGTGATCAAGCTCTGATGCGCGGGTTGGCTACCGCATTCCCGATTGTGCGTCCGGGGCTGTTCCTATCTTACTGCGGGCGTCGGTCAATTTGCCGGCCACAAAGCGTCTGACGGGCATTCCCCTGCCGTGGTCCCGCCTCCGCCCATGCGCGAGGTGTAGACTGCCGCGGCGAGCGATCAGGTGGAGCGTGCCTCCCTGGCGACGGCCCACATGAAGCCGACTAGTTCGCGGGCGATCGCCGTGCAGACCACCGTCGTTCGCTTGCCTCGCGCAACCAGCTTTCGATACCGGGTCGTCAGGCGGGCCTGAGCCTTCCATGCGATCTCACGGACTTTCGGCGGTGCCTGCTCCAACCGGTACAGCTTCGCCTTGCCGATCCGGGGTGGATGTCGATAGGTCCAGGCGCTCTCAACCAGCATGTGGCGAACGCGGCCATTGCCTGCCTTGGTGATGCCGCCACGCCTGATTGTCTCTCCAGTCGACCGCTCGCCGGGAACGAGGCCGAGATAGCCCATGAGCTGGCGAGGGCTCTCAAAACGGCTTACGTCGCCGACCTCGGTGGCGAACGTCACGGCGACGATCAGATCGACCCCACGCAATGTCTGGAGCGCTCGCACGATCGGCGCCAGCGACCAGTTCGGGATGAACTCTTCGATCACGCGATCAAGCCGTTCCACACGCTCTTTCGAGACGCGCACCGCTTCGACCATTTCCTGGAGCGCGATCTGATGTGCAGGATAATCGAACCGCTGCTCCTGCAACCAACGCAGGTAGCGCATGGTCCAGTTCTTCGTGCGCGGATAGGCACGACCATGCTTGAGCATGAAAGCGCTCACCTGCTGGCGATGGACCCGCAGCGTCTCGACCGCGGCTGCCCGGGCGCGAACGAGATCTCGCATGGCTTCGTGATCTTCATCGGGAACCCATACCGCCGTCAGTTCGCCGGCGCGCAGCAGCCTTGCCAATGAAAGAGCATCCCGGCGGTTCGTTTTCACCCGATCGCCAGGCTTCCTTGGAATCAGCGATGGCGCGACCACGGTGCATTCATGGCCAAGGGAACGGATCAGCCGGTAAAGGCCATAGCCGGTTGGGCCCGCCTCGTAGCATAGGTGGATGCGATCGAACTTGGCAGCGATCCGTTGGATAACGCGGCGCATACTCGTATCCGATGCGTCGACCTCGCCGAAGAACCGAACCTCTCCCTCCCGGCCGGCTTCCGCAATCGCGATGGCGTTCCTCAGCTTAGCGACATCGATTCCGACAAATGCTTCCCTATAATCTGCCACGGCTCGTCCTCCTGTGATGAGGATCGGCTCGGACCGCCCGAGCAACCCTCGGACGCGCAGTGTAGGG